>DATKQA010000725.1:0-6585 GCA_035523835.1 Candidatus Sulfotelmatobacter sp. | reverse complement strand
CCGAGGGGCCGGGCGTCGCGCTTGCCCATATGAAGGACAATCTCGACGAGGCGGCGACAATCGATTTCGCCACCGCGCTCGACCGCGAGGCCGAACGCATGGTGCGGTCCTCGCAGACCGCCGATCACAAGGAGGCGGTGCGCGCCTTCATCGAAAAACGCAAGCCGGCGTTCCGCGGCGCTTAGACGGCGCTAACCTTCCGGCAGCGTGCCGAGCGGATAAAGCCGGGTCACGTGCCCCATCTTGCGGCCGGGCCGCGCCTCGGCCTTGCCGTAGAGATGCAGCTTGTTCGCCGGATCCGCCAGCAGCGCCGGCCACCGCTTCACATCGTCGCCGATCAGGTTCCGCATCACTGCATTGGAATGCCGCTCGGGCGAACCGAGCGGCAGGCCGCAGACGGCGCGCACCAGTTGCTCGAACTGGCTGGTGGTGCAGGCTTCGATGGTCCAGTGGCCGGAATTGTGCACCCGCGGCGCCAGTTCGTTCACCAGGACACCGCCGTCGCGGGTGACGAACATCTCGACCGCGAGCAGACCGATCACGCCAAGCCGCTCGGCGATGTGGCGCGCCACGCGGTCGGCTTCCAGCGCGATCGCCGGGGCGATGCGCGCCGGCGCGATGGTACGGTCGAGAATGTGATGGCGGTGGCGGTTCTCCACCGGGATATAGGCGGCGATCGTGCCGTCCAGGCCGCGTGCCACCAGCACGGAAATCTCGCCGGCGAAATCGACGAAGCCTTCGAGAATGCACGCGGCCTCGCCGAGCTCGCGCCAGGCTGCCACGATCTCGGCCATGCCGCCGACCATGCGCTGCCCCTTGCCGTCATAGCCGAAGCGGCGCGTCTTCAGGACGCCGCGCGGGCCGACCTTCTCGAACGCCGCCGCGATATCGGCGGCGGACGATATCGCCGCATAGGGCGCCGTGCCGGCGCCGGCCGCGCGGACGAAATCCTTCTCGCTCAGCCGGTCCTGGGTGATGCGCAGCACCGCGACGCCGGGGCGGACCGGCACGCTCGCGGCCAAGGTCGCGACCGTGGCGGCGGGAACGTTCTCGAATTCGAAGGTCACGACATCGACGGCGGCGGCGAAGCGGGCGAGCGCCGCCGTGTCGTCGTAGGCCGCGACCGTCGCCTCGGCCGCCACCTGCGCCGCCGGGCTGCCGGCATCGGGACAGTAGATATGGCAGCGATAACCGAGTTCCGCCGCCGCCAGCGCGGTCATGCGGCCAAGCTGGCCGCCGCCGAGAATGCCGATGGTGGAACCGGGTGGAACGCTCTGCATCGTGCCTAGGCGGGCGATTCCACCGGCGCTTCCGCCACGCTGTCGGTGCGCGCCTTGCGCCAGGCGGCGAGCTTGCGCGCCACCGTCCTGTCGCCGAGCGCAACCACCGCCGCCGCCAGCAGCCCGGCATTGACCGCGCCCGGCTTGCCGATGGCGAGCGTGCCGACGGGAACGCCGGCCGGCATCTGCACGATGGAGAGCAGGCTGTCCAGGCCGGACAGCGCCTGGCTTTCGATCGGCACGCCGAAGACCGGCAGCTCGGTCATGGCCGCGGTCATGCCCGGCAGGTGCGCGGCGCCGCCGGCGCCGGCGACCACGACTTTGAGGCCGCGCGCCACCGCCGACCTGGCATAGTCATAGAGCCGCTCCGGCGTGCGATGGGCGGAGACGATGCGGGTCTCGAAGGCGACGCCGAGTTCGGCCAGCGTCTCGGCGGCATGGCGCATGGTCGCCCAGTCGGACTGGCTGCCCATGATGATGCCGACCGCCGGCGCCGATTTTGCCACGTTCCAGGTCCTCGCAAGGAAGGCGCGATTATACGGGCCGACCCGGCTCTGGCAAGCCGGGCGACGGTTCGTTGGCGCGCCTGGTTAGCAAAAATATAGTTAAAAGCCGCTTGCTCTTCGCCGTGGCTGCACGGTCGGACAAACATTATAATCCGCCATCCCGGGCATTCGCCGCAGGTAGAACGAGCTTGGCAAGACAGGCATGAAAGTCGGCGGATCACGGTCGAGTTCGGGTGTCGGCAAGACCACCCGCGTCAGCGGCGCCGGCAGCGCGCCGCGGCCCGGCACCGGCGGCACCGTCAGCGCGCCGCGCAACGTCGCCGACACGGCGACCGTCATGGGCATTCCCGAACCGGAACTGACGCCAAAGGTGCGCGAGGCCATCATGAACCTGATGGCGGAGGTGCATTCGCTCCGCCAGCAGCTCGAACGCACCACCACGCGCCTGGCCGATCTGGAGAAGCTGGCCGACGAGGATTCCCTGGTGCCGATGCCCAACCGCCGTGCCTTCGTGCGCGAACTGAGCCGGCTGCAGTCCTTCACCCAGCGCTACAAGGTGCCGGCCAGCCTGATCTTCTTCGACGTCAACGGCTTCAAGTCGATCAACGACACCTATGGCCATGCCGCCGGCGACGCGGCGCTGCTCACGGTGGCGCAGACCCTGGTCGACAATCTCCGCGAATCGGACGTGGTCGGCCGGCTGGGCGGCGACGAGTTCGGCGTCATCCTGGTGCAGGCCGACGACAAGGTGTCGCGCGAGAAAGCCGAGCAACTGGCGACGGCGATCACCGCCCGGCCGGTCCATTGGGAGAGCAAGAGCATTCCGCTCAGCGTCGCCTATGGCGTCTATCCGCTCGGTGGCGGCGAGGACCCCGGCGAGGCGCTGGCCGCCGCCGACAAGGCCATGTACGCCCACAAGCAGGCGAACCGGGCCAAGCGCTGATCTCTCGCGCGCCGGCTCAGGCGATGATGTCAGGCAGCATCAGGCTTTCGATCTGGATGATCTGGTCCTTCAGCAGCAGTTTGCGCTTCTTCAGCCGCTGCACCTGGAGGTAGTTGTGCGCCCCGGCTTCTTCCAGCGCGGCGATGGCGTCATCGAGGTCGCGATGTTCGAGGCGCAGTGCGGCCAGGCGCTGCTGCAAGGCCTCGGTGTCCGTTGTCTGATCATTCGCCATGGCGGTTGCCGGCGCTCGCTCGTCCCGTCGTCAAGGTCCCGGGCCGTCGCCCGCCGCCTCCCCAGTATTTGCGTCCTAGGGTAGCATCCTCTGATGGCCAAGCCCAAGCACCGAAGCGGCCGGCGCAGCCCCGGTGCCGCCGTGGACCGCGTCGCCGCAGCGTTCTGGCGCTTCAGCCTGGTGCTCTACGACAGGCCCGGTGTTGCCGAGGCGGCAATCCGCCTGCAGGACCGGCACGGCCTCGACGTCAACCTGCTGCTGCTCTGCTGCTTTGTCGGGGCCGCCGGACAGGGCGCGCTCACCCGGGCGGAACTGGCCCAGGCAGAGCGCGCCGTCCGCGGCTGGCGCAAGGGCGTGGTGCAACCGCTGCGCGCGCTCCGGCGGGCGCTCAAGCTGCCGCCGCTCGCCGCCGGCGACACCGCCGACGGGGCGCTCCGGCGCCAGCTCCTGGAGGCTGAGCTTTTCGCCGAGGCGCGGGCCCAAGCCATGCTGGCGGCCTGGCTGGCGGGGAGAAAGCGGGGCGTTTCCGGCAAGGTTGCGGCGGCTGTCGCGCTGTCGTTGGAGCGCTATGCCGCTTGCGCCGTGCGGCTCGACCGCGCCGACCGGGCCGCGCTGGAACTGCTGGCAACGATGGCGCTGGCCTAGTGTTTCTTCGGCGCACGCCGCACGGCGAGCTGCGCCGGCACTTCCGCATCGCCCCAGCGCCGCACCAGGTCGTGCTCGATGTCGAAGAGATCGAGCACGCGGCCGACCGTGTGGTCGACGATGTCCTCGACGCTCGCGGGGCGGGAATAGAACGCCGGCACCGGCGGCGCGATGATGCCGCCCATCTCGGAAATCTGCAGCATGTTGCGCAGGTGACCCGAATGCAACGGCGTCTCGCGCAGCATCAGCACCAGCGGCCGGCGTTCCTTCAGCATGACGTCGGCGGCGCGGGTCAGGAGGTTCGAGGTCACGCCGGTAGCGACTTCCGACATGGAGCGCACCGAGCAGGGCGCCACCACCATGCCGAGGGTGCGGAAGGATCCGGAAGCAATCGGCGCGCCGACATCGGCGGCCGGATAGTGCCGGAAGGCCAGCGCGCGAACCTCGGCCAGGCTGTGCTCGGTCTCATAGGCGAGCGTCATTTCCGCCGCCTTGGTCATCACCAGGTGCGTCTCGATCGGGCCGCCGCGCAAAGCCTGCAGGAGGCGCACGCCGAAAATGCAGCCGGAAGCGCCGCTGATGCCGACGATCAAGCGTTGTCGCGCGCTCATGTTCAGGCCTTTCGCTTGAGACAGAGGGGCCGCCTGTCAAGCCGTATCTTGGCGGCTGACAGGCCCGGACCCAAGTGCTTTAATATCGTCCTGGCGTCCGCTCTGAGGGTGCCTTCGAGGCGGCCGCCGACATGTGTGAACATGGAGGGTAAGAAATGGCTTTCGCCGCTCATGTGGATCAGTTAGCCCAAAAGCATGCCTCCCTCGAACAAGCGATTGCCCTGGAAAATCAACGACCGCACCCCGACGAGCTTCGCCTGGTTGAACTCAAGAAAGAAAAGCTTCGCATCAAGGACGAAATCAGCCGTCTGAACCACAGCTAGCCGCTGCTGCGCCGCCCGTTCCGGCTGCGGCCGGGCGGGTCCACAGCCGGAAAATTCACCGCGCTCTCCGCGCCGCGGGCGGCGTCGATCCCCGATAAAGTCCGTGCCCGACAGCGGTCGTGGTCGAGGCGTCAGACCGCCTTGGCCTTCTCGCGCAGCACGAACTTCTGGATCTTGCCGGTCGAGGTCTTCGGCAGGTCGGTGAAGACCACGTGCCGCGGGCATTTGAAGTGGGCGAGATTCTGCCGGCAGAAGCCGATGATGTCCTCGGCGGTCGCGCTTTTGCCCGGCTTCAGGGTGACGAAGGCGCAGGGCGTCTCGCCCCATTTCGCGTCCGGCCGCGCCACCACCGCCGCCTCCATCACCGCGGGATGCTGGTAGAGCACGCCCTCGACCTCGATGGTGGAGATATTCTCGCCGCCGGAAATGATGATGTCCTTGGAGCGGTCGCGGATCTCGATGTAGCCGTCGGGGTGCATCACCGCGAGGTCGCCGGAATGGAACCAGCCGCCGGCCAGCGCCTCCTTGGTCGCCTTGGGGTTCTTCAGGTACCCCTTCATCACCACGTTGCCGCGGAACATGATCTCGCCCATGGTCTTGCCGTCGCGCGGCGTCGGCTGCATGGTTTCCGGATCCATCACGGTCAGCGCTTCCAGCACCTGGTAGCGCACGCCCTGGCGCGCTTTGAGCTTGGCCCGCTCGTTGAGCGGCAGCGCGTCCCATTCGTCATGCCAGGCGCAGACCACCGACGGTCCGAAGGTCTCGGTCAGGCCGTAGAGATGCGTCACCTTGAAGCCGAGCTGCTCCATGCCGGCGATGACCGCTGCCGGCGGCGCGGCGCCGGCGGTGCCGACCTTGATGCCGGGCGCCAGTCCTTGCTTCAATTCGTCCGGCGCGTTGATCAGCATGTTGAGCACGATCGGCGCACCGTTGAAATAGGTGACCTTGTGTTCCTTGAGCGCGGCATAGACGGCGGCCGCCTCGACCCGGCGCAGGCAGATGTGGGTTCCCGCCATGGCGGTGACCGTCCAGGGGAAGCACCAGCCGTTGCAATGGAACATCGGCAGGGTCCAGAGATAGATCGCGTGCTGCTGCATGCCCCAATCCAGCGCGTTGCCGAGCGCGTTGAGATAGGCGCCGCGGTGCTGATAGACCACGCCCTTGGGATTGCCGGTGGTGCCGGAGGTGTAGTTGAGCGAGATCGAATTCCACTCGTCGCTCGGTCCGCTCCAGGCGAAGTCGGGGTCGCCGGTGGCGATGAATTTTTCGTAGTCGATCTCGCCGAGCCGTTCGCCGCCGTCGTAGAGCGGATCGTCGATGTCGATGACGAACGGCTTGGCGGCCTTGAGCAGGCCCAGCGCCGCCTTGATGGTGCCGGAAAACTCCCGGTCGGTGATCAGCACCTTGGCTTGGCCGTGATCCAGGCAGAAGGCGATCGCCGGCGCATCCAGGCGGATATTGAGCGTATTGAGCACGGCGCCGATCATCGGCACGCCGAAATGCGCTTCCAGCATGGCCGGCACGTTCGGCGACATGATGGCGACGGTGTCGCCGATGCCGATGCCGCGCCGCGTCAACGCGCCGGCCAGCCGCCGGCTGCGGGCATAGAGCTCGGCATAGCTGTAGCGGATGGAGCCGTGAATAACGGCGGTGTGCTTCGGATAGACGTAGGCCGCCCGTTCCAGGAAGGAGAGTGGCGAGAGCTGGTGGAAATTGGCCGGGTTGCGATCGAGATCGGTTTCGAAGGGATTGGCGGCCATGACGGTTCTCCAGGCTGGCACGAGCGTGACGTCTGCTGCCGTCACGCTACGCCATCTCGCAATGGCGAAGCAATCCCGCCGGGCGAGCCGCGCCCGCTACTCGTCGCGACGCGTACCGAAGACGCTTTCCACCGTCGGCGTGTCGGGCTTGCGCTCCTCCTCCGGCTCGGGCGCCGGCTCAGGCTCAGGCACCGGGGCCGCTTCCAACACCGGCGGCGGCAGCCCTGCCGCCCGAGCCGCCTTGGCCTCGCGCTCGTTGCTTCGCTGCCGCCGGCTCTGCGCCTT
>DATKQA010000724.1:0-2262 GCA_035523835.1 Candidatus Sulfotelmatobacter sp. | reverse complement strand
CCAAACGGATCCGGCTCGGCTCTTCGGTGACGGTGCTGAGCTCAGACGATCCGATCCGGGTGTTTCAGCGCTTTGCCACCGTGGACGCAGCCTCTGGCGGCCGCGCCGAGGTGATCCTCGGACGCGGCTCCTTTACCGAGTCCTTTCCGTTGTTCGGCTTCGACCTGCGGCAGTACGAGGAATTGTTCGAGGAAAAACTCGACCTGTTCGTCACCTTGTTGAAGCAGGAGCCGGTAAACTGGCAGGGCAAGCTGCGTACGCCGCTGCACAACCAGTCGGTGTTTCCGCCGGTCGAACACGGCACGCTCAAGACCTGGATTGGCGTCGGCGGCAGCCCGGAATCGGTGGTGCGCGCCGCGCATTACGACCTGCCGCTGATGCTCGCCATCATCGGCGGCGATCCGAAACGGTTCGCGGCCTATGTCGATCTTTATCACCGCGCCTTCCAGCAGTTCGGCCGACCGGTCAAGCCGATCGGCGTGCATTCGCCGGGCTATGTCGCCGAAACTGATGACCGGGCGCGCGAGGAGCTGTGGCCGGACTACAAGACCATGCGCGATCGCATCGGCAAGGAGCGTGGCTGGCCGCCGATGGGACATGACGAGTTCGTGCGCGAAGCCGAGCAAGGTTCGCTCTATGTCGGCTCGCCGGACACGGTGGCGCGCAAGATCGCCGCGACCGTCAGGGCGCTTGGCGTATCCCGCTTCCAGCTGAAATATTCCGCCGGCCCGCTGCCGCATGAGAAGCTGATGAAGAGCATCGAGCTTTACGGCCGCAAGGTCGTGCCCCTGGTGCGCGATATGCTGGCGTGAACGCGGCGCTGGCGGAAACCTGGAGTATGACAGATCCTGGCCGCCGGGCGGGCATCGGGCCGCGTGCGGCGCGACTGTTCGATAGGCCTTCGCCGCCGCAGGAAGTTGCCGCCGGAACCTCGGGAGCGACGTTGATCGGTTGAATTTGCGCTGCCGGAGCCTTATCCGTGGGGCCATGAATATCGCCGCCCTAGCCGAAAAGCCGTTGACTGCCTGGTTCCACCAACCGGGCAAGCCGGCGCCGTTCCTGCCGATGAGCCGCGCCGA
Source organism: Candidatus Sulfotelmatobacter sp. (assembly GCA_035523835.1). Taxonomy (GTDB): domain Bacteria; phylum Pseudomonadota; class Alphaproteobacteria; order Ferrovibrionales; family Ferrovibrionaceae; genus DASQHM01. The sequence continues at coordinate 1,183 of DATKQA010000724.1, read as the reverse complement.
GATGAGGGCGCTCGGCTGGGATGCCTGCGACATCGTGCTGATAACCGGCGACGCCTATGTCGACCATCCGAGCTTCGGCATGGCCATCATCGGCAGGCTGCTCGAGGCCCAAGGCTTCCGGGTCGGCATCATCGCCCAACCCGACTGGCAGTCGGCCGAACCATTCAAGGCGCTGGGAAAACCGCGCCTGTTCTTCGGCGTTACCGGCGGCAATATGGACTCGATGGTCAACCGTTATACGGCGGACCGCCGGCTGCGTCACGACGACGCCTACACACCCGGTGGCGAAGGCGGCAAACGACCCGACCGCTGCACCCTCGTCTACGCCCAGCGCTGCCGCGAGGCATTCAAGGACGTGCCGATCGTACTCGGCGGCATCGAGGCTTCGCTGCGCCGTATCGCCCATTATGACTACTGGTCCGACAAGGTGCGCCGCTCGGTGCTGGCCGACGCCAAGGCGGACATTCTGATCTTTGGCAATGCCGAGCGCGCCATCGTCGAGGTGGCGCACCGGCTTGCCGAAGGCGAGGCGCCGCGCGATCTCACCTCCATCCGGGGCACCGCGCTGTTCCGCCGTGTGCCCGGCCATTATACAGAGCTGCCGGCCGACGATCTCGAATCTGCCGACGAGGGCGCGGCACGCCAGCGCGGCGACGCCGTGATCCGGCTGCCCTCGTGCGAACAGGTCGAGCAGGACCGCGAGGCCTATGCCCGCGCCTCGCGCGTGCTGCACCGGGAGAGCAATCCCGGCAATGCGCGGCCGCTGGTGCAGCGTCATGGCGACCGCGATCTCTGGCTCAACCCGCCGCCGATTCCGCTGACATCAGCCGAGATGGACGCGGTCTACGACCTGCCCTACGCCCGCGCGCCGCATCCCTCCTACGGCGACGCGAAGATTCCCGCCTGGGAAATGATCAAGTTCTCGGTGACGATCATGCGCGGCTGCTTCGGCGGCTGCACCTTCTGCTCGATCACCGAGCACGAGGGCCGCATCATCCAGAGCCGCTCGGAAGGCTCGATCCTGCGCGAGATCGAGCGCATCCGCGACAAGACGCCGGGCTTCACCGGCGTGATCTCCGACATCGGCGGGCCGACCGCCAACATGTACCGGATGGCGTGCAAGGATCCGAAGATCGAGGCGGCGTGCCGGCGGCCGTCCTGCGTGTTCCCCGACATCTGCCCG
>DATKQA010000723.1:0-4804 GCA_035523835.1 Candidatus Sulfotelmatobacter sp. | reverse complement strand
TAAAAGCCGCTGGTGGTGAAGCGCTTCATCGCCGTGTCGAGTTTTTCCCAGGTGCGGCCGCCGTCGGCGGAGCGGTAGAGCGCCGCCGGCTGGGTGCCGGCCAGCATGAGCTTGGGATCGTGCGGCGAGACCGCGAGCGACCAGATGCAGCGCCCGTCCATCGGCGAGGCGATGTGGCTCCAGCGCTCGCTCTGCGCGTCGTAGCGAAAGAGGCCGAGGTCGGTGCCGGCGAACAGCCGGCCGGACACGCCGGGATCGCCGACCAGCGCCCAGACGCGGGCCTCGGGATAAAGGCCGCTTTCGATATAGGGACGATCCCAGGTCTCGCCGAGATCGCGGCTGAACCAGACCGACATGCCGGCTGTGCCGACCGAAAGCAGTGTCGACATGGCGCCCTCCCGCGCTTGCTACATCAGACGTGTTGCCCGCCGTTGATATGGATCTCGGCGCCGTTCACATAGGACGACGGCGCCGTGCACAGGAAATAGATCGTCGCCGCCACTTCCTCCGGCTTGCCGAGCCGGCGCAGGGGAATTTCCCGCTCGACGATCTCGTCGGTGCCGGGTGACAGGATCGAGGTATCGATCTCGCCCGGGGCGATGGCATTGACGCGGATTCCGAGGCGGCCGAAATCGGAAGCCATCTCGCGGGTCAGCGCGGCGAGCGCCGCTTTGGAAGTGGCATAGGCGGCGCCGGCAAAGGGATGCACGCGCGAGCCGGCGATGGACGTGACATTGACGATCGATCCCTGCGCCGCCCTGAGTTCGTCGACCAGCCCGCGCGCCAGCAGGATTGGGGCGAAGAAATTGACGTTGAACACGGCCTGCCAGGTCGCCTCGTCGGTATTGAGCGTGCCGAGCCGCCGCCCATCCGCATCCTTGGGCGAGATGCCGGCGTTGTTGACCAGCGCGTCGAGCCGGCCGGTCGGCAGCTTGCGGCGCAGCGCCTCGATCGCCGCCGGCAGGGCGGCGATATCGGCCAGATCAAGCTGGACGTGGTTGGCCTCGCCGCCTTCCCAGGGACAATGTTCGGAAAAGGCCTGGCGCGACACGGTGAGCACGCGCCAGCCGGCGGCGCTGAAACGCTTGACCGTGGCATGGCCGATGCCGCGGCTGGCGCCGGTCAGCAGCAGGGTCTTCGGGTTGTCGACCATGACGGCAGCCTAGCCCAAGGGACCGGGCCTTTCCAGCCTGCCCGCCTCTCCGGCGCATGGCCCGGCTGCGCAACCTGCAATGGCGGATTAACCGGCACCTGCTATATTCTTGGGCAATTTCCAGGCGCGAACCGCGAACGTCCGTCGCCTTGTTCAGTCCAGGGGTTCAGTCATGACCGACGTCGTCGCGGAGTCCGCCGGCCGGGATGTCAAGATCATCGGCCTGATCGGCACCGGCCATGCCTGCAGCCATTTCTTCCAGCTAGCGCTGCCGCCGCTGTTTTTCTTCATCCAGCAGGCCTTCGGCGTGAGCAACACCGAGCTTGGCCTGACCGTGACCTGCTTCTATGTCGCCTCCGGCCTGGCGCAGACCCCCGCCGGCTTCATGGTCGACCGCTTCGGCGCCAGGGCCGTGCTGTTCGCCGGCCTGGGGCTGGTGAGCGCGGCGGTGAGCGCCATGGCCTTCGTCACCGCCTATTGGATGCTGCTGCCGCTTTCCGTCCTGGCCGGCCTCGGCAACAGCGTCTTCCATCCGGCCGACTATTCCATCCTCAATGCCTCGGTCGGGGCGCGCCGCATTGGCCGCGCCTATGGCGTGCACACTTTCGGCGGCAATATCGGCTGGGCGGTGGCGCCGATCTTTCTCTCGACGCTGGCCGGCTTTTTCTCCTGGCGCGGCGCGCTGATCGGTGCCGGCACGCTCGGCTTTGCCATCCTGGCGATGCTGGTCGCGAACCGGCACCTGCTGCATTACGAGAAGGCGGCGCCGAAGCCGCGCGCCGATCGTGCCGAGGCTGCGGCGCCGACTTTCGAGCTCTTGATGTCGGCGCCGATCCTCCTCTGCTTCGGCTATTTCATGCTGCTGAGCGTCGCCCTGGTCGGGGTGCAGACCTTCCTGCCGAAAACCCTCGACGCGCTGCACCAGACGCCGGTCGCCTTCGCCAATCTGATCCTCACCGGCTTCCTGTTCGGCTCCTCGGCCGGCATTCTCGCCGGCGGTATCCTGGCCGACCGGCTGCGACGCCACGACTTCGTCGTCGCCGGCGGCCTGGCGGCGGCGGCGCTGATGTTCATCCTGGTCGGCACCTCGCCGCTGACCAACCCTATGCTGTTCGCGGTGATCGGCATCGCCGGCTTCCTGAGCGGCGTGACCACACCCTCGCGCGACATGCTGGTGCGCGGCGCAACGCCGCGCGGCGCCGCCGGCAAGGTCTTCGGCTTCGTCTATTCCGGCCTCGATGCCGGCTCGGCGGTGGCGCCGCTCGTCATCGGCCGCCTGCTCGACCACCGCGAACCGACCCTGGTGTTCTGGATGATGGCGCTAGCCCTGGCGGCGGCGATCTTCACCGCGGTGACGCTCCGGCGCAATTCTCCGGCGGCGATGGCCGCTCCCGCCGAGTAGCGCCGCAGCCGCGCGTCAGGTCGCCAGGCGGAAGATCTTCGTCGGCCGGTGCCGGCCGCGCAGCACCTGCTCGCTGAACGGCTTCAGGCCGGCAGTATCGGCAAGCGCGGCGGCCGTATCGCCGGAAACCAGCACCACCACGTCATAGTCGCCCGGCGCCGCCTGCTTGCCGAGGTCGCAGAGCCGCTCGGCGCTGTTCACCGTGTCGCCGATGATGGTGTAGCTCATCCGGCTCGGGCCGCCGACATTGCCGACGGTCGCCAGGCCACTGTGGATGCCGATGCGGATGCGGACGGGAATGCCGCCCTTGGCGCGCAGGCGCTTGTTGTCCTCGGCGATGGCATCGACGATGGCACGCGCGGCGCGGACGGCGCGCTCGGCATGATCGGCTTGAATTTCGGGGGCGCCCCAGAAGGCCATCACACCGTCGCCGAGATGCTTGTCCACGGTGCCGCCGGCATCGTCGATGCAGCGGTCGATGAGGGTGAAATGCGCATTGAGGAAGTTCGCCACTTCCGCCGCCGCCATCTTCTCCGACAGCGTGGTATAGCCGGCGATATCGGTGAACATCACCGTCACTTCGCGCTCGACCGATTCGACATTGCCATGAGCGCCGAGACGGATCAGCCGGCGCACCAGGGCGCGCGGCACGTAAGTCTCGAACCAGCGCAGCCCGTCGATCATGGCATTGAACGCCCGGCCGGCATCGTCCAGCTCGCGCAGCCGGCTCGGCGGGAGGCGCGCGACATGGGCGAATTCGAAGTCGCGGATGCTGTGGGCGGCGCTGGCGAGCGACTGGATCTGGCGCGTCAGGCGGCGCCCGACGAGCCAGGCGCACACCGCCGCGAGCACCAGGATCGTCGTGCCGGCCGCGAGCGCATCCATGGTGCGGTCGAGCGCGGCGGAGAGCGTCGTTTCCTGCAGATAGGTGCCGATCAGCCACGGCCGCGGCCCGTATTCGATGGTGCGGTCGTAGAGGAAGAGATAGTTCCTGCCGTCGATCTCGGTCATGCGGGCGTGACCGCCGAGCAGGCGTTCCGACCGCTCGCGATCGAGCCAGGTGCCCTGATCCCAGATACGGGCAAGGACGGGATCGCCGATTTGGTCGTAACGCGGCAGCGGCGTCTCCCGCGACTGTCCGGGGAAGCCCTTGACCAGGGAGGGATGCGCCAGCACCAGGTCGTGATCCAGCAGGATGAACGCCGTGGCGCCGAACTCGGTGCGGATATCGGCCAGCACCGCCGAGAGATCGGCGACGCTCAGCACCGCATAGAGCGTACCGACGAAGCTGCCGTCGGGATTGCGCACCGGCGCGCGCAGGTTGATCAGCGGCTGCTTGGCTTCGTCGGACCAGATCACATCGCCCCAGAACGGCCCCGGCGCCAGCCGGCTGCTGTCGATGGCGGCGCGGATCGCCGGCGATGTCTCGAGCGTGATGCCATGCTCGATCGGCCCGTCGGGACCGCGGAAGACGCGCAGCAGATGATAGTCGGGCGTGGCAAAGGCGATGGCGGTGATCTGCCGCGTCGTGCCGAGCGCGCCGCCGACGATGTCGAGGAAGCGTGGATCCTTCAGCGGGTCGATGTGCTGGCGGATGATGGTCTCGGCGAGATAACCGACCTGCTCGCGCGCGGGATCAAGCGCCTGGTTGATCCGGCTGGTCACCACCGCGGTGATCAGCGCGGCGCGGTCGCGCGCCAGGTCGACGGCGTTGGTCCGGCTGGTCCAGACGCCGAGATAGAGCACGCTGGCGACGGCAACGGTGATCAGTCCGCTCAAGCCGAAGATCAGCAGCGCGGCAATCGGCAGCCGGTAGCGCCGGAGGCGCAGACGCCGGATCGGCGCGCGTGCCTGACGAAGGGTTATAGTCAAACCGGAACGTATCCGTTCGATCAATGGGTCATAAGAACAGGAATCGTCGTCCGTCGCAGCACTTCCGCCGTGACGCCGCCGAAAATGAGGCGGCGCATGCGGCTGCGCGTATAGGCCCCCATGATCATCATGTCGGCGTTCTGCTCCGCAGCCGCATCGAGCAGGGTCTGGCCCTCGGTCCGCACCCCCGCCGGCAGCATGGCCATGGTCGCCGCGATGCCGTGCCAGGCGAGGAATTCGACGGCGTCGGACGCGGGCGGGCCGTAGATCGTCTCTTCGTGCACGTGCAGCACCACGACCCGCTCGGCGCGTTCCAGCACCGGCATGGCGAAGGCGAGCGCCCGCGACACCTCGATCGATCCGTTCCAGGCGATGGC
>DATKQA010000722.1:0-4021 GCA_035523835.1 Candidatus Sulfotelmatobacter sp. | reverse complement strand
GCCACGCTGCGCGGCTTGCTGACCGTCCATCCCATGACCATCGAGACCCGCGAGACCGGACTGGTGCTGGCCGGGCGCTACGGCTTCCCGCTCTATGATGCGCTGATCGCCGCGGCCGCGCTGCACGCCGGTTGCGACCGGCTGTGGTCGGAGGATATGCAGCACGGCATGGTGCTGCGGGAAGGCTTGCGCATCGTCGATCCATTTCGCGCGCGCCGATGACAGGCGGCCGCTACAGCAGGCCCCTGGCGCGCGCGGCGGCCAGGAAATTCGCCTCGGGATGCGGCAGCGGCGGCAATTGCCAGCTTCCCGTGCCGATCGGGCGGATCTCGCGGTCGACAGGCACTTCCACCAGATAGGGCCGGTTCGCCTTGATCGCCGCGGCGATCGCGTCCTCGACCTCGCTCGCCGCGGTGACCCGGACACTCTCGACGCCGCAGGCGCGCGCCAGCAGGGCGAAATCGGCGCTGAACAATTCGCCGCTCTTCTCCCTGACGAAGCCGGTGGCGAGTTCGCGCCCGCCGAACAGCCCGACCTGCAGATCCCGGATCGAGCAGAAGCCCTGGTTGTTCCACACCACCCAGACGACGGGAATGTCGTATTCCACCGCGGTCAAGAGCGCGTGCGGCGTCATCAGGAACGAGCCGTCGCCGACCACCGCGACGCAGGGCCGCTCCGGCGCGGCGAGCTTGGCGCCGAGAATGCCCGAGGTGGCGAAGCCCATGGCGGCGAAGCCCCAGCTATGCAGCAACTGCCGCGGCCGCACCGTCTCCAGCAGTTGGATGACCCAGTTGTGATGCACGCCGACGTCGGAGGCGATGATGGCGTCTTCCGGCACGCTGCGGGCGAGCGCGCGCATCAGCCGCTCCGGGCGGAGCGGCACCTGGTCGGCGTCGGCGAAGGCGGCCTGGTAGTCGCGCCAGACGGTGCGGCAATGGAAGAGATGCGCGAGCCAACCCCGGCTGCGCGCCGGCGCGGCGCCGCCGAGCCGCGCCTTGGCGAGCTGCAGCAGCGCCTCGAGGCTCGCCCGGGCATCGCCGATGATGCCAAGCGTCGGCGTGTAGTTGCGGCCGATCTCCTGCGGGTCGATGTCGATCTGGATGAGGCGCGAGGGCGGAATGGCCAGCGTATAGCCGTCGAGCCAGGCGCTGGTGGCGCGATCGTCGAAGCTGAAACCGAGCGCGAGGATGACGTCGGCGTTCCTGCTCGCCTCGTTGGCGGCGTAGCTGCCGTTGCGGCCGATCGAGCCGAAGGCGAGCTCGTGGCGGTCGCTGATCGCGCCCTTGCCGTTCGGGCTGGTCACCACCGGCACGCGCATGACTTCGGCAAAGGCGGCCAGCGCCGCGGATGCCTCGCTCAGGAGCACGCCCTGGCCGCAGACGATCACCGGCCGCTCCGCCGACAGCAGGAGAGCGGCGGCCTCGCCGAGCAGGGCGGGGTCGCCGGCATGGCGCGAGCGGGTGCGCGGCGACAGCGCCGGCAGTTCCACCTCGGCCGTCTCGACGAAGACGTTGAGCGGCACGTCGATATTGACCGGCCCGGGCCGGCCGGCCCGCATGAGCTGCAGGGCCTGCTGCATCGCCAGCGGCACCATGTCGGTGCGCGTCGGCTGGAAGCTGCGCTTCACGTAGGGCCGCACGACCGAGGGGAAATCGCCCTGGAAATGCGCCCCCGTCTCCTGGAACGGATTGCGGTTGAACTGGCCGGTCGGCACGTTCGCGGTGATGGCGAGGAAGGCGGAGGAATCCATCATCGCCGCGGCCAGCGCGATGATCAGATTGGCCGAGCCGGGGCCGCAGGAGGTGAAGGTCGCCGCCGGCCGGTGCGTCACCTTGAAATAGGCATCGGCCATGAAGCCGGCCGTCTGCTCGTGATGCACGGAAATGGTCCTGATCCGGTTCGACGCCTTGAAGGCGCCGTCCAGGAAGCCGACATTGCCATGGCCGCACAGGCCGAAGAGATGCGTGATCCCCTCCTTGGCCAGGTAATCGATGATGATGTCGGCCCCGTTCATCGCGGCTTTGTCCGCCATGGCTTTGCTCCGCCTGCTTCGCCCGGTGCGGCCATCCTATCCGATATGATGGAAATCAATAGAACGATATCGGATAATTCGTGACAAATCGCGTGCAAACGGTCGATCTTCATTTTACATTATGAAAAAATGTGGGGACGAAGCCGTGAAGACCGAAACCAGGAGCCGCGCGCGGCCGGGACGCCCGGCGACGATGCCGGGTCAGCCGGCCGCTGCCGCAGCCGGCGCCGAGAGCCAGCCCGGCGGCATCCAGTCGCTGGCCCGCGCCTTCGCCATCATGGAGGCGGTGGCGCGCAACCGCGACGGCGCCAACCTGGCGACGATCAGCAAGAGCGTCGGGCTGCACACCAGCACCACCTTCCATCTGCTGAAGACCCTGGCGGCGCTCGGCTACGTAAAACAGAGCAAGGAAAGCAAGCGCTACCGCATCGGCCGGTCGCTGTTCGCGCTGGCGGCGAGCGCGCTCGACGAGATCGAGATGGTGAACCTGGCGACGCCGGTGCTGGAGGAGCTGTCGCGCGAGACCGGCGAGTCCGGGCATTTCGCCGTGCGCCGCGGCGACAGCGTCATCGTCATCGCGCGCACCAACGGCAGCGGCGCGTTCCAGCTCACCGACCGGGTCGGCGTGACCAGGCCGGCGCATTGCACCGCACTCGGCAAGGTGATCCTGGCCGCGCTCGACGGCGGACAATTCGAGCGCTTCGTGGCCCGCACCACGCTTGCCGCCAGCACGCCGCGCTCGATCACCGATGCGGAGCGGCTGCGGCGCGAGATCGACGAGGCGCGGCGGAGCGGCATCGCCTTCGACGACGGCGAGTTCGACGCCGAGGTGCGCTGCGTCGCCGTGCCGGTGCATGACTTCACCGGCCAGGTCGTCGGCGCCCTCGGCATCTCCGGCCCGGTCTGGCGCCTGACCATCCCGGCCATGCAAAGCCGCGCCGCCGTGGTCCAGGCGGCCGCGGCGCGGCTTTCCGCGAGCTTCGGCGCCGCGGCGCCGGGCTGAAGCGCTCCGCGCATCCCGCGCCGCCGGCGAAGCGGGCCTGTCGCGCCCGCCCGGCTTCGGCCTATGATGGGCCGAGGCAGAGGACGAGGCGGCAGATGAACCTTCCCTTGGACAGGCGCTTGCGCGTCGGCATTCAGACCATCCACCGGCGCACCGAGCCGGCGGACAGCGTCTGGCTGCCGAGCATCGACGAGATGCGGAGCCTGGTCGAGCTGGTCGACCAGAGCGGCTATGACTCGCTCTGGGTCGGCGACCATATCGCCTTCCCGCTCGCCATCTTCGATCCGCTGCTGCAGCTCGCCCAGGCGGCGGTGGTGAGCCGGCGGCTCGTGTTCGGCACCGGCATCTACATCCTGCCGCTGCGCCATCCGACGCCGGTGGCCAAGCAGGTCGCCACGCTCGATCATCTCACCGAGGGCCGCTTCATTTTCGGCGTCGGTGTCGGCGGCGAATTTCCCAAGGAGTACGAGGCCTGCGGCGTGCCAGTGGCCGAGCGCGGCGCCCGCCTCACCGAGAGCATCGCCGTGCTGCGCCAGCTCTGGCGCGGCGAGCCGGCCAGCCACGCCGGCCGTTTCTTCCGTTTCGAGGACATCGACATGCAGCCGCCGCCGCGCCAGAACGGCGGCCCGCCGATCTGGTGCGGCGGCCGCTCCGATGCGGCGCTGGCCCGCGTCGGCCGGCTGACCGACGGCTGGATGTCCTACGTCGTCACGCCGGATATGTATCGCCAGGGGCTGGAGAAGATCGACGCCGCCGCGGCCGCCGCCGGCCGCCGCTTCGAGCGCGGTTTCGGCACCGCGCATCTCCTGTTCGCCAGCGTCGCCGCCACCTACGAACGGGCGCTGGAGGCGGCGACGGTCAGCTTGAGCCAGCGCTATGCCATGGATTTCCGCAAGGCGGCCGAGCGCTATTGCGCGCTCGGGCCGCCGGCGCAGATCGTCGAGCACATCCGCCGCTTCCACGCCGCCGGCGTACGCCACGTGATC
>DATKQA010000721.1:0-2207 GCA_035523835.1 Candidatus Sulfotelmatobacter sp. | reverse complement strand
ACGGTGATCTCGTGTGTCATGGTCTCCAGCGCGCGGCGGATCTTCGGCAGGGTGATGCGACGCATATGCGGGCAGAGGTTGCAGGGCTTGAGAAATTCCACGCCGGGATGCCGGGCGGCGATATTGGCGCTCATCGAACATTCGGTGATCAGCACCACGCTCCGCGGCGTCTTCCGCACGACATAGTCGTTCATGGCGGCGGTGGAGCCGGTGAAGTCCGCCTCCGCCACCACCTCGGGCGGGCATTCCGGATGGGCCAGCACGACGATGCCGGGATTGCCCTCGCGCAGATAGCGGATGTCGTCGGCGGTGAAGCGCTCATGCACCTCGCAGCGGCCGTGCCAGGCGATGATTTCGACCTTGGTCTGGGCGGCGACATTGCGCGCCAGATATTCGTCCGGCAGCATGATCACGCGCGGCGCGCCGAAGGATTCCACCACTTCGAGTGCGTTGCCGGAGGTGCAGCAGATGTCGGATTCCGCCTTTACTTCGGCCGAGGTATTGACATAGGTGACGATCGGCACGCCGGGATAGCGCTGGCGCAGCAGCCGCACGTCGGCGCCGGTGATCGAGGCGGCGAGCGAGCAGCCCGCCGCAAGATCGGGCAGCAGCACGGTGCGCGAGGGGTTCATCAGCTTGGCCGTCTCGGCCATGAAATGCACGCCGCACAGCACGATCACCTCGGCCTCCACCCGGCTCGCCTCGCGGGCGAGCGCAAGCGAATCGCCGACGATGTCGGCGACGCAGTGGAAGATCTCCGGCGTCTGGTAGTTGTGCGCCAGGATCACGGCATTGCGCTCGCGCTTGAGGCGCAGGATGGCGTCGATGTCGGGGGCGAAGGCCGGCCACTCCACGGCCGGGACGACCTTCTTCACCCGCTCATAGAGCGGTGCGGTGCGGCGGGCGATCTCGGGGGTGAAGGCGGCGACAGCAGTCTCGACGGCACTCTGGATCATGGTGTCCTCCAGTATGCTCAGTTTGAGCATAAGTAGGGTCAAAAACACGCCGGCCATAGCCGACGATGGTTATGCTAATTCTGAGTATTAGTATATGTCAAGCCTCTTAATCACACCAGGGGCACTGGACATATCGGCGGCCTAAATCAGGCCGGACGGCGGGAGACCGAGAGGCGCACGCCTTGCGCCGGTCGTTCGACCAGCACCTCGCGGCGGAAGCGGAATTGCTCGGCCGGGCGGCCGCCGGTGCGGCTTTCGCGCTTGCCGGTGCGCTCGACCAGGCCGGTGCTTTCCACCAGGCGGCGGAAGTTCTGCTTGTGCAGCCGGGCCCCGGCCAGCGCCTCCACCGCGCGCTGCAGTTGCAGCAACGTGAAGGTCGGCGGCATCAGCTCGAACACGACCGGGCGGTACTTGATCTTGCCGCGCAGCCGTCCCATGGCGGTGGCCAGGATGCGGCGGTGGTCGAGCGCCATGGGCTGGCCGAGCGCCGGCGCGGCGAACGGCGGCGGCGGCTCGCCGTGCAGGCTGCGGTCGCGCACCGCCTCGGCGACCAGCCCGGCCTCATAAAGCAGTTCATAGCGTTCCAGCACGCGCTCGTCGTTCCAGCCGCCGCCGGGGGCGAAGGTGGTGGCGATGCGGTGGGTGCGGGCGAGCCGATCTTCCGCGCCGGCGCCGGCCCGAGCCCAGCGCTCGAGCAGCGGCCGGATGGTCTTGTCGAGCACGGGCGGCTTGCCGTCGCGCCAGTCCTCCCAGGGGAAGTAGTGGTACCAGTTCTGCCAGATGCCGTCGCCGGCGCCGCCCGGGCGCGCCTCGCGCACCAGGGCGAGATAGCCGATCGAGATCACGCGCGGACCGCCCTGGCGCTCGCGCGGGTCACGGCCGCGGTCGGCGAACGTATAGAGCTGCTCGACATAGCCGAGCTTGAGGCTGGTCTGCTCCTCGACCCAGCCGCGCAGGCCGCTCGCCAGCGTGCGGTGATGCAGCGGCTCGAAGGGACCGAAGGGCAGCGCTTCCGGCACGTCGGCATCGTCGGGTGCCGCGGCGCCCGGCGCCTGGGCGCCGCCAAGCGTATGGCTGACCCGGCGCACGGTGAGGACGCGCGGCTCTTCGTCGGTCACCGCGACGACGGCTACATTGAGGCCGATGACCACTTCGCCTTCGGGCGCCGGGTCGGCCAGTTCCTGTCGTTGCGGGCTGAGAGCCATGAACCTCGTCGGTCGAATCGCGGTGTTCGCCGATCATGGTTCCTCG
>DATKQA010000720.1:0-3519 GCA_035523835.1 Candidatus Sulfotelmatobacter sp. | reverse complement strand
TGTCGCCGGCATGACGGGAAGGGACGGTACGAAATTCATCGTCGTCCCGGCGAAGGCCGGGACCCAGGTTCCAAGGTCACGCCGCTTGCCCCGGATGCCCGCTGCGCGGGAATGACGATAAAAATAACCCCCGGGAAGCCTCGCCCGATTGCCCTGGCCCGGTGGCGCGGAAGGCGAGTGTTGGAATCGGGCCCTAGCTTTTGCGCCGCTGGCGAAGCAGTTCGCCGAGCGCGACCTGCGGCCTGGCGCCGACATGGCTGATGATCTCCGCCGCGGCGATGCCGCCGATCTCGGCGCAGCGCGGCAGCGCCTCGCCCTGCGTCAGGCCGTGGAGAAAGCCCGCGGCATAGAGGTCGCCGGCCCCGGTGGTATCGACCACGCGGTCGACCGGCGCGGCGTCGATGACATGGACTTCGTCGCCGCGGACGACGACCGAGCCCTTGGCCGATCGGGTCAGGGCGCAAATCCGCCGGCCGCCGCGCACCTGCTGCAGGGCCTGGTCGAAATCCCGCGCCTGGTAGAGCGAGATGATCTCGTGCTCGTTGGCGAAGACGATGTCGGCATGATTGTCGACCAGGTCGCGGAACTCGCCGCGATGCCGGTCGACGCAGAACGGATCGGACAAGGTCAGGGCGATCTTGCGGCCATGCTCGTGGGCGATCTTGACCGCCTTGCGAAACGCCTCCTTGGCCTGCGGCGGATCCCAGAGATAGCCTTCGAGATAGGTCACCTCTGCCGCGGCGACCTGCTCGGCATCGATATCGGCCGGCGTCAGGCCGACGCAGGCGCCGAGATAGGTCTGCATGGTGCGCTGCGCATCCGGCGTCACCAGGATCAGGCAGCGCGCCGTCGCCGCGCCGGCCGTCGCCGGCCGGGTGCGGAATTCGACGCCGAGCGCGCGGATATCGTGGCTGAACACGGCGCCGAGCTGATCGTCGCGCACCTTGCCGACATAGCCGGCCCTGCCGCCGAGCGAAGCCACGCCGGCGATGGTATTGGCGGCCGAGCCGCCGGAACATTCGAGCCCCGGGCCCATCGCGGCATAGAGCGCATCCGCCTGGCCGGCATCGATCAGGTTCATCGCGCCCTTGGGCAGGTTGCGCGCGGCGAGAAAAGTGTCCTCGGCCGTCGCCAGCACATCGACGATGGCATTGCCGATTCCCAGCACGTCTAGTCGTGTCGCCGTCGCTGCCATGTGCCCTCTCCGCCACCGTCGCCAGCGGCGCGCAGTATAGAAATCCGCCGCCGCACGGCAAGCCGCTCTGTACAAACCAGGCCGCCTCGGCCAGTGTGACGGCGGCATCATCGGGCCCAGCAGCCACCGCGGCATGGCGATCACGGTGACCGGGGCGGACCATGCTGAGAGCTTTCTCGCGCGCCATCGAGCAGCTTCCCGATCCGGCGTTCCGCCGGGTTCTGCTGCAGAGCGTCGGCCTCACCCTGCTCGCCTACCTGGTGACCGGGCTTGGCGTCGTCTACGGGCTGCATCTGGTGCCGCCGATCCATATTCCGGGCTTCCACTGGCTGCTCGGCATCGGCACCAGCCTGGCGCTGGCGCTGGCCATGACCTTTTTCTTTCCCACCATCGCCAGCCTCTTCATCGGCCTGTTCCTGGACGACATCGCCGAAGCGGCGGAGCGGCGCTACTACCCCGGCCGGCCGCCCGGCCGGATGCTGTCGTTCGGGCCGGCCATGCTTTATTCGCTCGGCTTCACCTTCCTGGTCGTGCTGCTCAATTTGCTGGTGCTGCCGTTCTACGTCCTCACCCTGTGGTTCCCGATCATCAGCTTCCTCCTGTACTACGGCCTGAACGGCTACATCCTCGGGCGTGCCTATTTCGAGCTGGTCGCCATGCGCCATCTGCCGGTGCCGGCGGCGCGCAAGCTGCGCAAGGCATTTCGCGGCCGGGTTTTCCTTGCTGGCGTTGCCGTTAGCTTCTTGTTAACCTTACCTGTGGTAAATCTTCTTACGCCCCTACTTGCCACCGCTGCCATGGTACATATTTTTCAAGAGGTTAATGATATCTCTTGACAGACTCGGTGAAAGGTAGGACTTAAGGCTTTATTTTTACCGACTCCGGGATGGGGAAACACCCAATGTTTGGCCGTAAGAAAGACACCACCGAATCAAGCTCCGGTAAGCATGACGGTCTTGGTCGACAGGACGGTCTCAGCAAACCGGATACGCTGGCAAAACCGGCTGCGGCAAGCGCCGCCGTTCTAGAACCGGTTCATGACGACATTCCGCCAATGCCGGTCGGCTTTCAGGGAATCGCCCTGAAGCCGGCACCGCGCTTGGCCAGCTCACAGGGAACACCGATGTCCAACTCCGACACGCCTTCGCCATCTGCCTTCCGGCCCGAAATTCCGCGGCGTTCGACGGAAATTCCGGGTGCCGCCCGTCCGGTCGCGGCGCCGCCCGTCCGGCATGACGGCCCGGACCCGAAGACGCTGATCGTCGGCCGCGAGATCAGCCTGCACGGCGAGATCACCTCCTGCGACCGGCTGGTGGTGGAAGGCAAGGTCGAGGCGGCGCTGAGCGATTGCCAGACCATCGAGATCGCCGAGACCGGCCTGGTCAAAGGCGCCGCCGAGGTGGGCGAGGCCGATATCCGCGGCCGTTTCGAAGGCAAGCTCACGGTGCGCGGCCGGCTGTTGATCCGTTCCGCCGGCAAGGTCGCCGGCGAGATCCGCTACGGTCAGCTCGAGATCGAGTGCGGCGGCCAGATCACCGGCCAGATCGAATCGACCTCGGATCGCACCATCACCCAGCCGCGGCTGGCGCCCGGCGTCGCCGTCGGCGACTGACTGGCTTGCCTCGTTAAAGGGGGCTGCAATGCGAGGGCCTTGCTGCGCTGGCGGCATGGCTCTCGCTTGCCTGCTCACCGCCTGCAGCGCAGGCCCCGCCTACCAAACAGGCATCGCGGCCGACGCGGCCCCGGCCGCCAGCCGGGAGGCGGCGACGTCGCTTCCCTCGCGTCCGGCAGCCGAGCAACTGGTCGGCATGAGCGCCGAGCAGATAACCCGGCTGTTGGGCCGGCCCCACCGCAGCCGGAGCGAAGCCCCCGCCCAGGTCTGGCAATATGCCGCGGCGAACTGCGTGATGTTCGTGTTCCTCTACGAGGGCGGGCCGGCGCCATCCGGCCGGCGTGCCGCGTCGGCACACGACTGGCGCGTGCAATATATCGAGGCATTGAGCCTGAACGATGCCAAGCCGGTGCCGACGGCGGAATGCCTCAGCGGCTTGATCGGCCGCCGGCCAGCGGCGCTGGGCGAGGGCTGAGCCGCGCCGCCTTGGCCAGCAGCGGCGCCGGCGCCAGCACCTTCGGTCCATAGGCGCAGAGATCGGCAAGCACGCATTTCCGGCAATCGGGCTTGCGCGCCTTGCAGACGTAGCGCCCGTGCAGGATCAGCCAATGGTGCGCGTGCAGGCGGTATTCGTCGGGCACGATCTTTTCCAGTTTCGTCTCGACCTGCAGCGGCGTCTTGCCGCGCGCCAGGCCGGTGCGATTGGCGACAC
>DATKQA010000719.1:0-3649 GCA_035523835.1 Candidatus Sulfotelmatobacter sp. | reverse complement strand
ATCACCACGGTATTGACCGCGCCGATCTCGGCGGCCTCGGGCGATATGCCGTCGAGCAGCGGAACCACCGCCTGCTTGAAGGGAAAGGTGATATTGACGCCGGCGAAGCCCGCCATGCGCGCCGCCGCCAGCAGGTCGGCGAGCCGGCGCGGCCGCGAACCCGTCGAATCCATGAGGTGGTAGTGCCCGGCCACGCCGTGGGCGGCGAAGGCCGCCTCGTGCAGGGCCGGCGACAGCGACCGGCCGATGCTCGCGCCGATCAGCCCGACCAGCACGCGCCGCATCACCATCCCGCCTCACCGGCAATGACAGGCGCGCGGGCCGGCGCCGGCACTATCCCCGCCATCTCCGGGTCTCCATCCATGGCAACGGCGCCGAAGCTCCGGTTTGCACCATCTGGATAGTCAACTATGCCGCGGGCCGGTTGCAAACAGAACATGGGCGGCGCGAGCGGTCCTGGCGCGGGGATGCGGGCACCGCAATTTTGCCGCCCGCGGCGAGCGGGCCGGCTACAGGGCGGCGAAGATCACCGCCTTCTGCTCGACCGCGTGCCGGGCGAAGGCGGTGACGAAGATCGCCGCCAGGGCGAAGAAGACCCAGCCGGCGAAGGCGGCGGTGCGGATCAGTTCCAGCCGGTCGCCGGCGCATTCGGCGCGCACCCACTGGCGCGTGATGCGCTGGCCGAGCAGCAGGGTCAGGCCGACCACGACCAGCGCCGCTTCGAGCGGCGTGCTCATCCAGATCGGCGTCATGACGAAAGCCAGCGCCCGGTCGGCGCCTTCCCAACTGTCCACCGGCTGCACCTGGCTGAGCGCCGGGATCAGCCGGCGGCCGAGATAGCCGATCAGCGAGAAGGTCAGGAAGAACGGCAGGATCGTCAGGGTGATCGAACGCAGAGATGGCGAGGAGGACATCGACCGGCTCCCGGACGGCAAGATGACAACGAGATCAGGCCCCGCCTCGCCGTCTCCAGCCGGCGTGCAGGCCGCGCCATGGCGCTGGGGGCCGATGATGCCACCAGGCCGTTAACCATAGGTTTACCGCCGGCCGATCGTTCCGGCTGACCGGCCGCGGCGGCGATTCCCCAACGACGAAAAGCCCGGTCCCGGTCACCGCCCTCAGGCGATGACCGGGACCGGGCTTGAACGAAAACCTGTCGTCGCCCGCGCTACGGGGACAGCACCGCGCGATAGTTCGCCAGGTGATGATCGGCCAGGACATCCAGCTCCAGCAGCGGCGGCGCGAGCTGCACGAGCGGGCAGGGATGCGCGAAGCCGAGCGGCACCAGCGGCACGGGATCGTCGCGATAGCGATAGGCGACGGCGGCCTCGCGGATCAGGCCGTTGAGGCTGCCGACCCGCGGCGGGGCGAAGGCGGTCGTCTGGCGCGGCCGGCGCCCGGCCGAAGCCAACAGGGCGGCCGCCAGCAAGGCGCGCGCGCCGCCGAGCGAATGGCCGGCGAGGACCAGCGGCTTGCCGCCGACATCCGCCTCGATGCGCGCCAGCACCGCCTCCAACCCGAGCCAGAAGCCGAGCGGCACGGTGCCGAGATCGGCATGGTCGAGGACCGCATGCGCGGGCAATGCCAGCAGATCGCGCGCCCAATCCACGGGCGCGACGCTGCCGGGAAAGACCACGACGGTGCCGCCGGGATCGGCATAGCGGAAGGCGCGGACCTCGTCGATGCACCAGGTCGGCGTGTTGAACCGATCATAAGTTTCGGCGCAGAGCTCGGCGAGCGTTGCGTCCGGCGGGATCACGGCGCTTCCGTCTGATCGGGTCCGGGCGCCGCGCGCTCGGCCCGGATCGCCGCATGGATCGCCGCCGCCTGCACCAGCAGGCCGCCGACATCGCTGGGCAGGTTCCGGCAGAAGGCGGCGAGCGCGGCCGCGACGCGCGGGCCGTGCGGTCTCGCCTGCTCCGTCACGCAGAGCGCCTGGTTGATAGGCTTGACGATCGCGAGGCCCGCGTCGGCGTCGGCAAGCGCACTCCGGCTCGCCGCCAGCCAGCCGCCGGCGGCGCCGGCGCCGCCGATCGCAGCGAGCGGAATGGCGTGGCAGCCGCCCAGCATCGCGGACAGCGCGATGGCCGGAGCCAATCGTCGCCCGCGCACGGTCAGGAGCCGGCCTTGGCCGCCGCCTGGATCGCCTGCACCTGCGGCACGATGGCGACGACGCTTGCCGCGAGGCTCGCCGCATCAACAGGCGGATGCGCGCAGGCATTCTGCACGATGGCATAAGAGGCCGCCTCGACCGCGGCATTTTTCGCCACCGCCGGCGACAGCGCCGCCGCGTCCTTGAAGCCGGCATCGAGGATCGCCGCGGCATTGCAGAGCGCCGGCAACCCTTGCGCCGAGAGCACCTGGATATCGGCGTTGAGATTGGTGTTGAAGCTGGCGACAGACGCGTTGATGTTTTGCAAGTTGGTTTGCAGGGTGGCGGTGGCGCAGGCGGCGAGCGTCGCCGTGGCGAGCGCGAGGCCCGCGAGCAGCTTGACCATGGCAAGGTCCTTTCGGTGCAGGAGAGGTTTGGAGCGAGCTACTTCTTTTCGGCGATGCCGAAGCCGAGCAGGCCGAAGAGCACGGCGGCGAGGGTGCCGTATTGGCCGAACAGCGGAATGCTGGCGGCGGCCATGGCCGCGAGGGCGGCATGGGTCGATGGCTCGGCGAGCCGAGCCCTGATCCAGTCGAGCATGCGATTTCCCGGAGTTAGGCGGACCAGCGATCGGTCCGGTTGAGCCAGCCGGCGAGGAACCTCGCCAGCTCAGGGTTTTCCCGCACCAGGGAGCGGTAATGCGCCGCCGCCGCCGCGGTGAGCGTGCGGCGGAGCGCGTCCGGATCGCAGCCGCGCGCGGCGGCGATCGTCGCCGGGCCGATCAGGCCGTCGAGCGCAACCGCCTGGCCGCAAGCGGCGCAGGCGCCCTGCAGCAGGCGGACGGCGGCCGCGGCGCCGATATTCACGGCGAGGTCGAAAACCTTGGCGGAGACCGGCCAGGGCAGCGCGCCGAAATGATGTCTGTCCCACCAGTCGGCTCGGTAGAGGGTCTTCGCCTGCTCGCGCGTCAGCGCCAGGATGCCGGCCCGGCCCAATTGCGGATAGGCGCGGAGGCTGATGCCCCAATGGGTGATGCCGCCGGGATCGCGGGGATCGTCGACCAGGCCGCCCTCGTTGCCGAGCACCAGCTCGACCGCGGCGGCGAAGTCGGCATCCGCCACGCCCTGCCCGGCGGCGCCGGCCATCCTAATTCCCGTCAAACGGGTTCAGATGCGCCGGAATATGCTTGCCGAGGGCGAGGATGATGAAGGCGAAGAACAGCCACGCGACCAGCTTCTTCAGCACGTCGATCACCGCATGCACGGTGATGTGCTTGGCGGTGCGCCAGGCATCGAGCAGGTTGCGGACCTGCCGCACGTCGTCGCCGGCGCCCTCGTCGCCGAGCCCGATGCGGCGCAGCGCCTCGTTCGCCCCGCGGCTCGCCGCGCGTTCGAGCAAGGCCTCGATCTGTTCGTCGGTCATGGCTTGCTATCACTCTCATTCAACTGAGAACGGTGGCCATCTGAAGTCGGTCAAAGTCCGAGGGGGTGGCCCGCCGCATCAATAAGCGATCCGACGAACCAATGCGTCAAAACTTCAAAATTGCAGGGGCTGATC
>DATKQA010000718.1:0-9843 GCA_035523835.1 Candidatus Sulfotelmatobacter sp. | reverse complement strand
GGCCTCGACCAGCACCAGCGAGATGCCCTTGGCGCCCTGTTTCGGATCGGTCTTCGCCACCACGATCACCACGTCGGCGTTCTGGCCGTTGGTGATGAAAGTCTTCTGGCCGTTGACGACGAGGTGGTTGCCGTCGCGGATCGCCGTGGTCTTCACGCCCTGCAGGTCGCTGCCGGTGCCCGGCTCGGTCATGGCGATGGCGCCGATCGCCTCGCCCTTTGCCATCTTCGGCAGCCAGGTGCGCTTCTGCTCTTCCGAGCCGTAGTTCAGGATGTAGGGGGCGACGATATCCGAATGCAGCGAAAAGCCCGGCCCGGTGGCGCCGATGCGGGCCAGTTCCTCCATGATGATGGCGCTGTAGTAGCGGTCGGCGCCGGCGCCGCCGTATTCGGCCGGCATGGTGCTGCAAAGCAGCCCGGTCGCGCCCGCCTTGAGCCAGGCGTCGCGCGACACGATGCCCTCTTCTTCCCACTTGGCATGGTGCGGGGCGATCTCGCGCTCGCAGAACTTGCGCACCTGGTCGCGGAACAGCTCGTGCTCGGCAGAAAAAATCGTACGCTGCAGCATCAGTCTTCCATCCCCGTGTCGATCGGTTCGCCGCCGGCTAGAACGCTTCCGCCGGCAGCTTCATCAAGGTTTCGGCGCCGGCCTGGATCTTGGCCAGCAGCGCCGCCGTATCGGGCAGCACCCGGTCCATGAAGAACTTGGCCGTCACCAGCTTGGCCTCATAGAAGGCCGTGTCCTCGGCGCCGCCGGCGAGCTTCTCCACCGCCACCTTGGCAAGCTGCGCCCAGATATGGCCGAGCGCGACCAGGGCGAAGAGCTTGAGGTAATCGGTCGAGGCGGCGCCGGCCTGGTCGGCATTCTTCAGGCTCTGCTCGGCGATCCAGGCGGTCGCCTGCTGCAGCCGGGCGAAGGCCCTGGCCAGCGGTTGCACATAGTCCTTTCCGATCTTGCCGTCGGCCGCGTTCTCCTGGATGAAGCGGTCCGCCGGATGGAAGAACTGGCGCAACAGCCGGCCCATGTTCTGCGGCAGCTTGCGGCCGACCAGATCGAGCGCCTGCACGCCGTTGGCGCCTTCGTAGAGCATGGCGATCCGCGCATCGCGTACGAATTGCTCCATGCCATGCTCGCGAATATAGCCATGGCCGCCGTAGATCTGCTGCGCCATGGTGGCGGCTTCGTAGCCGTAGTCGGTGTAATAGGCCTTCAGCATCGGCGTCAGCAGGGCGACGAGATCGTCGCTGTCGCGCCGCACCTGCTCGTCCGGATGGCTGTGGGCGAAGTCGATCAGGAGGCCGGTCTGCAGCGCCAGCGCGCGGGCGCCTTCGGTGAACGCCTTGATCGACATCAGCATGCGGCGCACATCGGGATGCACGATGATCGGATCGGCCGGCTTGTCGGGAAACTTCGTGCCGCTGATCGAGCGCATCTGCAGCCGCTCGCGGGCATAGTTGGCGGCGTTCTGGAACGCCACTTCGGCAACGCCGAGGCCCTGGATGCCGACGCCGAGCCGGGCTGCGTTCATCATGGTGAACATGGCCCGCATGCCGCGGTGCGCCTCGCCGATCAGGTAGCCGATGGCGCCGTCGTAGTTCAGCACGCAGGTGGCATTGCCGTGGATGCCCATCTTGTGCTCGATGGAGCCGCAGGTGACGCCGTTGCGCGCGCCGAGCGTGCCGTCGGCATTGACCAGGAACTTCGGCACGATGAACAGCGACACGCCGCGAATGCCCGGCGGGCCGCCGGGGATCTTCGCCAGCACCAGATGGATGATGTTCTCGGCCAGGTCGTGCTCGCCGGCGGAAATGAAGATCTTGGTGCCGGAAATCCTGTAGCTGCCGTCGTCCTGCGGCTCGGCCTTGGTGCGCATCAGGCCGAGGTCGGTGCCGCACTGCGGCTCGGTCAGGTTCATCGTGCCGGTCCATTCGCCGGACACCAGCTTCGGCAGATAGGTCGCCTTCTGCGCCTCGGTGCCGTGCGCATGGATGGCGGCATAGGCGCCGTGGCTCAGGCCCGGATACATGCCGAAGGCCATGTTGGCCGAGCACATCATCTCCGAGAGCACCAGGCCCAGCACATGCGGCAGGCCCTGACCGCCATAGGCCGGATCGGCGGTGAGCGCGCCCCAGCCGCCGTCGATGTATTCCCTATAGGCTTCCTTGAAACCCTTGGGCGTGGTGACGACGCCGTCGTCCCACTTGCAGCCCTCGATGTCGCCGACCTGGTTGAGCGGCGCCATCACCTCCTCCATCAGCTTGGCGCCGCCTTCGAGGATGGCATCGACGGTCTCCGGCGTCGCCTCGGCGAAGCCCGGCAGGTTGGCGTATTTCTCGAGCTGCAGGAATTCGTTGAGGACGAAGCGGATGTCCTTCAGCGGCGCATGGTAGATGGTCATGGCCCCAACCTCTTCCCGTTCAGTTCCGCAGCGGCTTGCCGGTGGTCAGCATGTGCTCGATACGGTCGAGCGTGGCGTTGTTGCGGAGCAAGGCCATGAAGGCGTCGCGCTCGAGCGTCATCAAGTCCTTCTCCTTGACCACCTGGCTGATGTCGGTATCGCCGCCGGTGACGACCTTCGCCACGGCGCCCGCGACGACCCTGTCGTATGGCGTCGCCTTGCCCTGCAGCACGAAGCCTTCGACCGCCATGTCGAGGGCCGCGCGCGCGGTCGCGCCGGGCAGGGAAATCTCCACCGGCTCTGGCGGCTTGTAGTCCTTCGCCAGTTGCAGCGCCCGGGCCTTGGCGTCGGCCAGCACGCGGCGGCGGTTCATGGTGATGCCATCGGTCGGCCGCAGGAACAGCAGGTCGCGCGCCTCTGCCGCCGAGGTGGAGACCTTGGCCGTGGAGATGGTCTCGAAGACCTGGGCAACCGCCGGCATGGGTCCGCCCGGCCGCTTCTTGTTGGTGATGGCGCGGGTGATCAATTCCTTGCCGCCGCCCCAGCCGGGGATGACGCCGACACCGACCTCGACCAGGCCCATGTAGGTCTCCGCATGCGCCTGCACCGCCGCGGCATGCAGGCAGATTTCGCAGCCGCCGCCGAGCGCCATGCCGGCCGGCGCCGCCACCACCGGGAACGGCGCGTATTTCAGCGCCAGATAGGCGCTCTGGCCTTCCGACAGGCCGTTCTCGATCACCGGCCACATGGCCAGGTTGGCGGCGAACAGGAACAGGCCGACATTGGCGCCGACCGAGAAATTGTCGGCATCGGTGCCGATGACGAGTGCCTTGTAGCCCTGCTTGTCGATCTTCGCCGCCTTCTTCACCATCTCGATGATGTCGGCGTCGAGCGCGTTCATCTTGGTGTGGAATTCGAGGCAGGCGACGCCGTCGCCGACATCCCAGAGCGAGGCGCCCTTGTTGGCGGCGATGGGTGCCTTGCCGCGCTTCTTGTCGGCCAGCGTCCAGGCATCGGCAGCGACCGGTATCTCGGCATAATCGCCCTGCACGGTGAGATAGAGCGCCTTGTCGCCTTCCTCCTTGTAGAAGGGCCGGCCGGCGGCAAGCTGCACCAGCTTCGGCACCGCCAGACCCTCGGCCCTCAGGCGGTCGGCGAACCATTGCGTGCCGAGCATGTCGATCTGCTCGAACGGCCCCCATTTCCAGGCATAGCCGGTGCGCATGGCGGCATCGACGGCGAGAATGTCGTCGGCGATCTCCGGCACCAGGTCGGCGGCATAGGACAGCACCGCGGCCAGCACCGCCCAGGCATATTGCCCGCCCTTGTCGGGATGCTCGGCGAGCGCCCTGAGACCCTTGCGGCCGGCCTTGGCGGAGGCAAGCTCGGCGGCGACGGTCGGGCGATATTGCCCGGTCCTGAGATCGATCGCCTCCCTGCCGCGGGCGCGATAGAAGCCGCCCTTGCCCTTGCGGCCGGTATAACCGTCCGCGATCATCTGCTGGGTCAGCGCATTGAGCGGATGGTCGGCGCGATAGTTGCGCACGAAGGCATCGCTCTTCGGCAGGAGCTTCAGCATCGAGCCGACCACATGCGGGCCGAGGTCGATGCCGGTGAGGTCGGCGAGGCCGAAGATGCCGGTCTTCGGAATGCCCATGGGCCGGCCGACGATCGCATCGGCCTCCTCGACGGTCAGGCCGAGATCATAGGCCTTCGACGTCGCCACCGCCGACCACAGGATGCCGATGCGATTGGCGATGAAGCCCGGGGTGTCCTTGCAGCGCACCACCTCCTTGCCGAGCGCGATGTCGCCGAAGTCTGACAGCGCCGCCAGGGCCTGCGGCCGCGTCGCCGCGCCGCCGACGATTTCCAAGAGGCGCATGTAGCGCGGCGGATTGAAGAAATGCGTGATGGCGAAGTCGGCGGCGAAGGCCGCCGGCAGGCCGCGCAGCAGCTCGTGCAGCGGGATGGTCGAGGTGTTGGACGAGACGATGGAGCCCGGCTTGCGCACGCCGTCGAGCTTCTTGTAGAGGTCGCGCTTGATATCCGGG
Source organism: Candidatus Sulfotelmatobacter sp. (assembly GCA_035523835.1). Lineage (GTDB taxonomy): Bacteria > Pseudomonadota > Alphaproteobacteria > Ferrovibrionales > Ferrovibrionaceae > DASQHM01. Next base: position 5,394 of record DATKQA010000718.1, on the reverse strand, counting down.
TTCTCGATGATCGCTTCGCAGATCCAGTCGCAGTCGGCGACCAGCTTGAGATCATCCTCGAGGTTGCCCGGCGTGATGCGGCGGGCGAAGCTCGGGTGCATCAGCGGCGCCGGCCTGGTCTTGAGCAGAAGGTCGATAGCGCCCTCGGCGAGCTGGTTCCGGTTGGCGGCACCCTTCGGCACGATGTCGAACAGCACGACCGGCACGCCGGCATTGGCGACATGGGCGGCGATCGCCGCGCCCATCACGCCGGCGCCGACGACGGCGACCTTCTTGATCGCCTGGCCCGCGGCCGGCGCCATCACATCGCCTCCAGCACCGTGGCGATGCCCTGGCCGCCGCCGATGCACTGCGTCGCCAACGCGAACTGCTTCTTCTCCCGCTGCAGCAGCGCCGCCGCCTTGCCGGTGATACGGGCGCCGGTGGCGCCGAGCGGATGGCCGAGCGCCAGCGCGCCGCCGTCGAGATTGATCTTCTCCTTGGGGATCTTCGCCTCGATGAGGCAGGCGGTGGCTTGCGCCGCGAAGGCCTCGTTGATCTCGAAGATGTCGATGTCCTCGACCTTGAGCCCGGCGCGGGCCAGCGCCTTGCGGGTGGCCGGCACCGGGCCGATGCCCATGATCTCCGGCGGACAGCCGGCTACGGCGATGGCGCGGATTTTCGCCATCGGCTTCAGCCCGTGCGCCTTGGCGTAGTCCTCGGAGCAGACCAGCACGGCGGAGGCGCCATCGGTCAGCGGCGACGACGTGCCGGCGGTAACCGTGCCGTTCTTGTCGAAGGCCGGTTCCAGTCCGTCCAGGGTCGCCTGGCTGGTGCCGGGGCGGATGATGCCGTCCTTGTCGATGCGGTTGTTGCCCTCGACGATGGCGACGATCTCGGCGTCGAATTTGCCGGACGCCTGGGCCGCCGCCGCCTTGGCGTGGCTTTCCACCGCCATCTGCTGCTGCGTCTTGCGATCGATGGAATATTGCTTGGCCAGGTTTTCCGCCGTCACCCCCATGGAGACATAGGCCTCGGGATAGTCGGCATAGAGCTTCGGATGCGGCGCCGGATTGAAGCCGCCCATGGGAATGCGCGACATGCTTTCGATGCCGGCACAAACGAAAGCCTCGCCGGCGCCCATCTGGATGGCCCCGGCCGCCATATGCACCGACTGCATGGAGGAGCCGCAGAAGCGGTTGACCGTGGTGCCGGCGGTTTCCACCGGCAGGCCGGCCAGGAAGCCGACCATGCGCGCCACGTTGAGGCCCTGCTCGCCCTCGGGAAAGGCGCAGCCCATGATCACGTCCTCGATGTCCTTGGTGTCGACACCGGTCTGCGCCACCAGGCCCTTGATCACCTGGGCCGCCATTTCGTCGGGCCGCACCTTGGCCAGGGCGCCCTTGCGGGCCAGGGTAAAGGGCGAGCGGGCGAAGCCGGCGATGACCACGTTCTTCATGGCTTGCGGTCCTTTTCCTCTCTGGCCTCGGCTCCAGGCTTCGGCTCGATGTTCTGCCGACCGCGGAAGGGCGGTCGATGATTAGGGCATCATAGCCGATCTAGAGCCGCCGCGGCGCCCGGCCAGTATCGGGACCGCTTGCCCGGCTAAGCGGCATGGGTGGTGACACCCTTGGCCGACAGGGCCTTTTGCAGCGCCTGGATGCCTTCCTTGAGCTCGCGGATGGCGTCGTGGATGTCGCGGCGCTGTACCTCAAGTTCGGCCAGCCGCTCCTGCGAGCGCTTCAGGGTCACGCGAAGCTGCTCCACCTGGCCGTCGCCGAGGTCGTAGAGGTCGAGCATCTCGCGGATGATGGCCAGGCTGAAGCCGAGCCGCTTGCCGCGCAGAATGAGCTGCAGCCGGGCCCGGTCGCGCCGGCTGAATACACGGTTGAGGCCCTGCCGTTGCGGGTGCAGCAGGCTTTTGTCCTCGTAGAAGCGGATGGTCCGGGGCGTCACCCCGAATTCCGTCGCCAGATCGGTGATGGTGTAGGTCTCGCTCAACGGAACGCCTCGCTCCGAAGCCGGAATGGTCCGATGCGACGATCGAACGGACGGCAGTCTACTTGACGTTTACGTAAACGTCAACTTGAGGCGCCGCCGCGACGACCTACCAGACGCCGAAGAGGATGCCGTGCGCCTTGTGCGTCGCGGTGCGGGCGGCCACGTAGTCGTCGCCGGCGGTGGTGCGCATGGCGCGGCCGCGCAGCCAGGCGAACAGCCGCTCGTGCAGCTCGGCCCGCACGCCGGCGCGGGCGGGATCGCGGCCGAGATCGTCGAGTTCGTGCGGATCGTTGCCGAGGTCGAAGAGCTGCGGCGGGAAATCCTGCCAGAAGACGTATTTCCAGGCCGCGGTCCGCACCATCCAGGCGCGGCACTGGTGCGGATTGCGCCCGAGCGCCACCCGCGCCTGGCGGAAGGCATAGTCGAGCTCGGAAAAGACCGCGTCGCGCCAGCCGAGCGTCGCCGCCCCGTCGCGCAGCAACGGCAGCAGCGAGCGTCCTTCGAGGCGATGGTTCGGCAGCGGCCGGCCGAGCGCCTCCAGGCAGGTCGGCAGCACGTCGATCGCCTCCACCAGGCGGTGCTCGACCCGGCCGCGCGTGGCGTCGGCCGCGGCATCGGGATCGACGACGATGAAGGGCACGCGCACCGCTTCCTCGTAGAAGATCTCCTTCTCGCCGAGCCAGTGATCGCCGAGGAAATCGCCGTGGTCGGCGGTGAAGAGGATGAGCGTATCGTCGCGCCGGCCGAGGCGATCGAGCACCTGGAACAGGCGGCCGAGATGGGCGTCGATCTGCGAGATCAGGCCCATGTAGGTCGGCCTGACCGTGGCCACCACCTCGTCGCGGGCGAAGTTCACCGATTCCTCATGCTGGCGGTAGGCGGCGAGCACCGGATGCTGGTCGTCGAGTTCGCGCATGCTCCGATTCGCGGGCAGCATCTGGTTCGCGCCGTACAGGGCGTGGTAGGGCGCCGGCGCCATGTAGGGCCAGTGCGGCTTCACGTAGGACAGATGCAGGAACCACGGCTTGTCGCCCTGGCCCGCGATGAAGCGGATCGCCTGGTCGGTCATGTAGGCGGTTTCCGAATGCTCCTCGCGCACCCGCGCCGGCAGCCGCGCATGCCGCATGTTCCAGCCGCTGACCACCTTGCCGTCGGGCGTCTCGGCGGCAATGACGAAGTCGCTCCAGGGATCGGCGGACTCATAGCCGTGCGCCCGCAGATAGGCCGCGTAGCCGCTCTCGGCGCCGGGCGGCGAATGGCCGTCGTAGCGATCGAGCGCGCGGAAGCCGCCCTCGCGCAGCAGCGCGCCGAGGGCCGAGCCGGCCTCGATGCCGAAGCGGTCGAGGCCTTCGATGTCCGGGAGCACATGGGTCTTGCCGGCCAGCACGGCATCCAGGCCGAGCGGGCGCAGATAGTCGGCGATGGTCCATTCGCCGATGCTGAGCGGCACCCGGTTCCAGGTGGCGCCGTGGCTCGCCATGTAGCGGCCGGTGTAATAGGACATGCGCGACGGGCCGCACACCGCCGACTGCACATAGGCGCGCTCGAAGCGGACCCCGCGGGCGGCCAGGCGGTCGAGATGCGGCGTCTGCAAGGTCGGGTGCCCGGCGCAGCCGAGGTGGTCGGCGCGAAACTGGTCGCACATGATGAACAGCACGTTCCGCACCTTGCCCATGGCCGCTCCCTTGCCGCGCGAAGCGGCGCCCCCGGAAGCGACTATGGCAGAAACCGCGGCAATTCCGGGTTCAAATCGAGCCATTGACAGGCTAAGCTTCGCTTCCAGGCGATTCGCGGTAGCGAGAGCGTCGGTTGTCGACAACCCATCTGCCTTGGAGCGTCAAGGGCGTGGAGCCGGAGGCCCGCGAAGCGGCCAAGATCGCCGCTCGCCGTGCCAACCTGACCTTGGGTGCATGGCTCAGCCGCTCGATCCGCGCCGCCGCCGCCCAGGAACTCGGCTCCGACCGTCCGCCCGACGAGGCCGCGGCACAGTTGCCGGCGTCGCCGACCAAGGTGCTGCTGGAAGCGATCCAGTCGCAGACCGAGGCGATGCGCCAGGTGGTCGCCAGCGCCGCCGACTCGGCGTTGCAGCCGATCGCCAGCAAGATCGAGGCGATCGCCGGGCAGATCGAGAATTTCAGCGATGTCGGCGCCCGGCTGGCGGAGACCGAGAAGAAGGCGGCCCGCACCGCGCTGGCGATCGCGCCGCTGGAACGCGCCGTGACCCGCCTGGCGCAGACGGCCGCCAGCGTTTCGTCCGCTTCGCCGCGGCCCGGCCTGTTCCGACGCCTGCTCGGCGGCGCGCGCTGATGCGCCGCGTTGCGGCGGGCTTCGGCACCGTCGCGCTGACCCTGCTCATCGCGGCGCACGGCGCGCCGGCGCAGGAAAATCCGCTCATCACCGACCTGTCGTCACACCTGATCTCGATCACGTCGAGCTTCACCGGGACCGACCTCTTGCTGTTCGGCGCCGTCGAGGAACATGGCGACGTGATCGTGGTGGTGCGCGGCCCGCAGCAACCTCTGGTGGTGCGCCGCAAGGACCGCGTGCTCGGCATCTGGATGAACCGGGAAGCGGTCGGCTTCGCCAACGTGCCCGGCTACTACGCCGTGGCGGCCAATCGGCCGATCGAGGACATCGCCTCGCCGAACCTGCTGGCGCGGCTGCAGATCGGCACCGAGAATCTGCGCTTCGCCGCCACCACGCCGATCGACGACACCGACCTGGTGCCCTATCGCGACGCCGTGATGCGCAACAAGGTGCGCGACGGCCTGTACCAGGACAATGCCGGGCGCGTGGTCTTTCTCGGCCCGAAGCTGTTCCGGGTGCGCGTCGGCTTTCCCGCCAAGGTGCCGGTCGGCACCTATCAGGCGGAAGTCTATCTGGTGCGCGACGACCAGGTGATCAGCGCCCAGGCAACGCCGCTCTTCATCAACAAGTCCGGCGCCGAGCGCGAGATCTACGACTTCGCCCACGAGCAGCCGCTGGCCTATGGCGTGGCCGCCGTGGCCTTGGCATTGTCGGCCGGCTGGCTGGCGGCGGTGTTCTTGCGTCGGGGCTGAGCGCGGCACCCTTCGCGCCGAGCCGATTTTCCGTCAGGATGGTCCGCCGGCCGCCGACGCCGGGCCGGGATCGTTTTGGAGGCGCGTACAGGATCATGGATCGCGAGACGCTGCAGCAGTTCAAGGACACCTTGCACCGCTATGTGCGCGAGCGGCTGGTACCGCTCGAGGAAGAGGTCGCCGCCACTGACAGGATTCCCGACCCGGTGCGCCGCGAGATGGCGGAGATGGGCCTGTTCGGCATGACCGTGCCGGAGGAATTCGGCGGCCTCGGCGTCAACGTGTCGGAAGAGGCCGAGCTGGTCATGGAACTGTGCTGGGCCTCGCCGGTGTTCCGCTCGGTGGTCGGCACCAA
>DATKQA010000717.1:0-8674 GCA_035523835.1 Candidatus Sulfotelmatobacter sp. | reverse complement strand
GCGGGCAGCAAGCCTGCCGCGGCATTGGAACTTACCGGCGGCGACGAGGGCGCTGACGGTCCCGGCGGCAGCGGACGCCTGCTAGCCAGCGGACGCGAGGCGCTGGCGCAGAGCGATCTCCGCCATCTGGTGACGCCGGAGGCGGTGGCCGAGGCCGAGCGCGTCGCCGAGCGCCTGGCGCGGGCGATCCGCTATCGCTTGAGCCGGCGCCGCACGCCGGCCCGCCAAGGCGAGGCGATCGATCTCCGCCGCACCATCCGCCGCAACCTGCCGCGCGGCGGCGAGCCGCTCGAGCTGTTGCGCAAGCATCGTCCCGAGCGGCCGATCAACCTCGTGGTGCTGCTCGACGTGTCCGGCTCGATGCAGCTCTACAGCCGCTTCCTGCTCAATTTCGTGCGCGGCCTGCTCGGCCAATGGCTGCGCGCCGACGCCTTCCTGTTTCACACCCGGCTGGTGCGCATCACCGAGGCCTTGCGCGAGAAGGATCCGCTGCGCGCCATGAGCCGGCTGTCATTGCTGGTGGAAGGCTTCGGCGGCGGCACGCGCATCGCCGCCTCGCTCCAGACCTTCAACGAGCGTTACGCCCGCGCGGTGCTGAATTCGCGGAGCGTGGTGATCGTGATGAGCGATGGTTACGACACCGACCCGCCGGCGGCGCTCGCCGGCGAGCTCAAGCGGCTGAAGCGCCGCGCCCGCCGCCTCATCTGGCTCAATCCGCTCATCGGCTGGCAGGATTATGCGCCGGTGGCGCGGGCCATGGCGGCCGCGCTGCCCTTCGTCGATTGCTTTGCCGCCGCCCATTCCCTGGCCAGCCTCGCCGCGCTCGAGAGCGAGCTGGCGCGGCTCTGAGCGCGGAGGACGTCATGACCACGCCAGCCGAGGACATCATCGCCGAGATATCCGCGCTGCTGCGCCGCGGTGAGGCCTTCTGCGTGGTCACCGTAGTGCGCACCGAGAATGCCACCTCGGCCAAGGCCGGCGCCAAGGCGGTCGTGCTCAGCGACGGCAGCCTGCGCGGCTTCCTCGGCGGCGGCTGCGTGCAGCGGGCGGTGCGCCAGACCGCGGCGGCGGTGCTGAAGGAGGGCCGCCCGCGGCTGATCCGGGTGAAGCCGAAGGACGATGTGAAGACCGCCGTCGATGTAGACGGCACGGAACTGCATCAAAGCGCCTGCCCGAGCGGCGGCACCGTCGACATGTTCGTCGAACCCATGCGCCAGGCGCCGCGCCTGGTGGTCTGCGGCGCCTCCGCCGTCGCCGTGGCGGTGGCCGACCTGGCGCGCCGCGTCGGCTATCGCGTCGCCGTGGCGGCGCTGGCCGAGGACCACGGCGCGTTCGGCACAGCGGAACAGACGATCGCCGGTTTCGACCTGGAACCGCTCGCCGTCACGGCGGAGGACTGGATCGTGGTCTCGACCCAGGGCAAGCGCGACCGCGAAGCGCTGGCCGCGGCGCTGCGGAGCAAGGCCGGCTATGTCGCCTTCGTCGGCAGCCGGCGCAAGGCCGAAGTCTTGAGCCGCCAGTTGCACGAGCAGGGCGTGGGCGAGGCCAGCCTGGCGCGGCTCACGGCGCCGGCCGGCCTCGATATTCACGGCATCGAGCCGGCCGAGATCGCCGTCTCCATCATCGCCGAGATCATCGCCCGCCGACGCTCGGCGGTGCGCGCCGAGAGCGTCGCTACGACCCCGCTTGCAGAAACGGGATGAGCAGCCGGCACACCGCCTCGGGCTGTTCCTGCTGCACCCAATGGCCGGCGCCGTCGACGAGCCGGCAGAAGCGCATATCGCGGCAGGCGGTCTGCTGCATGGCCTCGAGCACGCCGGGGCGCTGGTGGATGCCCCAGTCGCTCGCGCCGGCGATGAAGCAGGCCGGCACCTCGATGCGGCGGCCGGTGAAGACTTCCAGCTCGCCGGCGTACTTGCCGCCGGTCTGGCAGCGATACCATTGCAGCCCGCCCTGGAAGCCGGTGCGGCCGTATTCGCCGCTGTAGACCCTGAGTTCGTCCTCGGTCAGCCAGCGGCAGGCGGCGATCGCGGCCGGCGACGGCATGACCTCCGCCACCGTCTCCGCCATGGTGCGGTCGCGATCCATGACGTAGTAGGTCGGCATCTTGGCCAGCTCGCCCGCCGACCAGGCGGCGAGGGGAAACGGCTTGTTGTCCGTCCAGTCGGCGCTCTTGTGATGGTAGTAAGCGCGCAGGAAGGCGTGAATGCCCTGCCGGCAGTTGCGCATGTCGGCGTCGGCGGGCCGCGTCGAATAGTACCATTGATAATGTTTGCGCGGCCGCGGCAGCGCCGCGAGCTCGTCATGGATGCTGCGCGCCGGCGTCGCGCGGGTCGCTTCTGTTGCCGTAGCGAATGGCACCGGCGGCGGCCCGCCGAAGGGTGCGCTCATCAGCGCCACCCGGCGGAATACGTCCGGCCGCACCAGCGCGCACCAGGCGGCGACCGGCGAGCCGAAATCATGACCGACCACCGCCGCCGAGCGATGGCCGAGCGCGAAGACCAGGCCGAGCGCGTCGCGCACCAGGTTGAGCAGGCGGAAAGGCGCGAGATCGCCGTCGTAATCGTCGCTCCAGCCGGTGGTGCGGCCGTAGCCGCGCTGGTCCGGCGCCACCACGTGGAAGCCGGCGGCGGCGAGCGGCGGCAGCACCTTGCGCCAGCTATAGGCCAGTTCGGGAAAACCGTGCAGCAGCAGGACGAGCGGCCGGTCGGCAGCCTCGAAGCCGGCCTCAAGGATGTGCATAGTGAGGCCGTTGATGCCGGAGACGAAGCGCGCGCGGACGCCGGCCGGCAGGTCGATCGGTTTCAGTTCCGCCATGGCTGTCCCGCAACAACTGTCATCGTTCGGCTCTCCCGTGCTTTTCTGCATCGCATGAGGCCCTGAAAATCGCCCGGCGGCAAGACCGGCGCCTGAAGCCGCCTGCAACCAGCGGGACGGTCCGGGCGTTGAGTTTCCCTATCGGAGGCGCGTTCCCGCCATGCATCCGATGAACATGCCGCTCCATCTCGGCCTGGCGGACATCGCGCTCCGCCTGGTCTTGACCATGGCCGCCAGCGCGGTCATCGGCTTCAACCGCGGCGCGCGCGGCCATGCCGCCGGGCTGCGCACCACCATCCTGGTCGGCCTGGCGGCCGCCGCGGCGATGATCCAGGCCAATATCCTGCTGCCGCTCGGCGGCAAGATGACCGATTCCTTCGCCGTGATGGATCTCATGCGCCTGCCGCTCGGCATCCTCACCGGCGTCGGCTTCATCGGCGGCGGCGCCATCCTGCGCCGCGGCGACCTGATCACCGGCGTGACCACGGCGGCGACGCTCTGGATGGTGACGGTGATCGGTCTTTGCTTCGGCGGGGGGCAGCTTCTGCTGGCTGTCGCCGCGACCCTCCTCTCCGTCATCACGCTCTGGGCGCTGAAGTGGTTCGATCTCCGCATTCCGCGCGAACACCGGGCCGTGCTGGTGATCTCGGCGGAGGATCGCCCGGCGTCGGCCGCCGCGCTCACCGCGCTGGTGGCGCCGGCCGGCTTCGCCGCGCTGTTCCGCCGCATGGACCGGCCCGCGGAAAACAGCAAGGCCAACTTCCATTTCGAGATAAGCTGGCGGCGGCCGGATATCGCCGGTCCGCCGCTCGATCTCCTCGAACGCGTCGCCGCGCGCTACGCCGTGGTGTCCTTCGAGCTGACCTCGGAGGCCCGCCATTGACGCCGGCGCCGCGCCGCCTCAGGCGCCGGGGCGGTCGAGCGGCATCCCGGTTTCCAGCAGACTCTTCAGGCTCGACAGGATCTTCGGCCAGCCGCCGGAGACGGCTTCGATGAAGGCGGATTGCGGCCGGTCGATCTCGTGCGTCACGGTGAGTTTCACCACCTCGCCCGCCGCTTCGATCTCGAAGGTGCAGCGCGAATAGCCTTCGGCGTGCAGCTCGGGGCGGAATTCGTTGCGCCATTTGAGGACGAGGCGGCGCGGCCTGTCGGCCTCGAGCACTTCGCCGCTGTCGCCGAGGCGCCCGTCCGAAAACAGGAGCTTCCAGGAGGCGCCCGCCTGCCAGGTCGAGTCCTGCCAGGTGCCGAACCAGTAGGCACGGTTGAACTCGGGCGTGGTCAGCGCCTGCCAGAGCTTCTCCGGCGTGGTGCGGATGTAGGTGACATAAAGGAATCGGCTGTTGGCCATGGTTCGCTCCTTTCCGGCGCCGCCGCGCGGTCGCCCGTTCACGGATTGCCGTCGTCTTCCAGTTTTCGCTTGAGGTCGGCGAGGGCGCGCAGCCGCGGCCGCTCGTACTTGCCGATCCAGCGGTCGGCGATCTCCTGGATCGGCACCGGATTGAGGAAGTGCCGCTTTTCGCGTCCGCTCTTTTGCGTGGCGACGAGGTTCGCCGCTTCCAGCAGCAGGAGATGCTTGCTCACCGCCTGTCGGCTCATGTCCTGCCCCCGGCAAAGTTCACCCAAGGTCTGTCCGTTGCGCCGGCGCAGGCGGTCCAGCAATTGCCGCCGCACGGGATCGGCAAGCGCCTTAAAGACCGCATCCATGCTCATGCCGAAATATGCAACCTTATGGTTGCATTTTCAAGCGACAAAATTCGCCACCGGAAAAGCCCGATGGACACGCGTTGCTAGCGGCCGGCGGCCTGCACCTTGGCCCAGGTGTCGCGCAGGCCGATGGTGCGGTTGAAGACGGGGCGGCCGGCTGTGGAATCCCGGTCCAGGCAGAAATAGCCCTGGCGTTCGAACTGCACCGCGTCGGCGCCGTTCATGGCGGCGAGCGCCGGTTCGAGCCGGCAGTCGCTGAGCACTTCCAGCGACTGCGGATTGAGGTCGGCGGCGAAGTCGCCGCCGGCGCCGGGATCGGGCCGGGTGAAGAGCGGATTATAGAGCCGCAGCTCGGCCAGCACCGCGGTCGCCGCCGCCACCCAGTGCAGGGTGGCCTGCACCTTGCGGCCGTCGGGTGGCGCGTTGCCGCCGCGCGTCGCCGGATCGTAGGTGCAGCGCAGCTCCACCACCTCGCCGGCGGCATTCTTCACCGCCTCGCGGCAGGTGACGAAATAGGCGTAGCGCAGGCGCACTTCCCGGCCCGGCGCCAGGCGATAGAACTTCTTCGGCGGGTTCTCCATGAAGTCGTCGCGCTCGACATAGAGCTCGCGGCCGAAGGGGATGCGGCGCGATCCGGCGCCCGGATCTTCCGGATTGTTCACCGCCTCGAGCTCCTCGACCTGGTCTGCCGGATAGTTCTCGATGACGAGCTTGAGCGGCCGCAGCACGGCCATGTAGCGCGCCGCCGTCTTGTTCAGCCGCTCGCGGACGGCATGATCGAACATGGCGACATCGACCACGCTGTTGGCGCGCGCCACGCCGACGCTGCGCACGAAGTCGCGGATCGCCTCGGGCGGCACGCCGCGCCGCCGGAGGCCGGCGATGGTCGGCATGCGCGGATCGTCCCAGCCGGCGACATGGCCCTGGCGCACCAGCGCGGTCAGCACGCGTTTGGAAAGAACGGTATAGCCGATGTTGAGCCGCGCGAACTCGTACTGCCGCGGCCGCGACGGCACCGGCAGGTTTTCGAGGAACCAGTCGTAGAGCGGCCGGTGATCCTCGAATTCCAGCGTGCAGATGGAATGGGTGATGCCCTCGATGGCGTCCGACTGGCCGTGGGCGAAGTCGTAGGTCGGGTAGATGCACCAGGTATTGCCGGTGCGCGGGTGGTGCGCGTGCAGGATGCGATAGAGCACCGGGTCGCGCAGATTGATGTTGCCGGAGGCCATGTCGATCTTGGCGCGCAGCACGCGCGCGCCGATCGGGAATTCGCCGGCGCGCATGCGCTGGAAGAGATCGAGGTTCTCCGGCACCGGCCGGCCGCGATGGGGGCTGCCGCGGCCGGGCTCGGTGAGCGTGCCGCGGTTGGCGCGCATCTCGTCCGGCGACTGGTCGTCGACATAGGCCTTGCCGGCGCGGATCAGGTGCACGGCCCAATCGTAAAGCTGCTCGAAATAGTCGGAGGCATGGTGCAGGTGTCCGCCCCAGTCGTAGCCCAGCCAGCGCACGTCGCGCTTGATGGCGTCGATATACTCCTGCTCCTCCTTGGCCGGATTGGTGTCGTCGAAGCGGAGATGGCAGCGGCCGCCGAATTCCGCCGCCACGCCGAAATTCAGGCAGATGGATTTGGCGTGGCCGATGTGCAGATAGCCGTTCGGCTCGGGCGGGAAGCGGGTGACCACGCCGGCGATGCGCTTGGCGGCGAGATCGGCCTCGATGATGTCGCGAATGAAGTCGCGACCGGCCTCGCGCACGCTTGCCTCGACTGCCATCGACCCTCTCCAAAGCTATCGCGCGCCGAGACTAGTCGTTGGCTTCGCCGGTGCCAAGCGGATATGCCGCGGCAACCGTGAAAGCGCTGTTGTTTCAGGCAGCTAACTCGTTCGCGCGTACCCGGCGGCGGCATCGCCGAGCGCCTGCGGGATGCCGCATCGCGCCGTTTCGCCGCAGCCGGATCGTGCGCCATCGGTGGCCGTCGCAGCGATAGGCTTCAGCGGCCGGAAGCCCTTTCGTCCCGCGGCGATTTTGCGTTAGCATGACCGCGCATCACGTCTGGGATATTCAAGACAAGCCGAAAAATCGGCAATCCCCGCAAGGAGGCAGCATCATGCGCGAACAGCAATTGCGAACCCTTTTGGCCATGGTCAAGCGCGGGAGCCTGTCCCGACGCGCCTTCGTGCAGAAGATCGTGGCGCTCGGCCTGACCGCGCCGCTTGCCGGCCAGATGCTGGCCCATGCCGGCCTCGCGCAGACCGCGCCGCAGTCCGCCTACAAGCCGACCAAGCGGGGCGGCGGCGGCTCGCTGAAAGTGCTGTGGTGGCAGGCGCCGACCTTGCTCAACCCGCATTTTGCTGTCGGCACCAAGGACCAGGAGGCCTCGCGCATCTTCTACGAGCCGCTCGCCGGCTTCGACCCCGACGGCAATCTGGTGCCGATGCTGGCGGCGGAGATTCCCGATGCCGAGAAAGGCACCGTCGCGGCCGACGGCATGTCGGTGACCTGGAAACTCAAGCCGAACGTGAAATGGCACGACGGCGAGCCGGTGACCGCCGACGACCTGGTGTTCAACTGGGAATACGTCTCCGATCCCGCCACCGCGGCGGTGACCATCGGCAGCTACAAGGACATTACCGTCGAGAAGCTCGACAACCTGACCGTCAAGTTGCACTTCAAGAAGCCGACGCCGTTCTGGGCCGACGCCTTCGTCGGCACTCAGGGCATGGTCATCCCGAAGCATCTGTTCGAGGCCTACAAGGGCGACAAGTCGCGCAGCGCGCCGAACAACCTGAAGCCGGTCGGCACCGGCCCGTACAAGTTCGTCTCCTTCAACCCCGGCGACATCGTCCGCGGCGAGCTGAACCCGAACTATCACCTGGAGAACCGGCCCTATTTCGACACGATCGAGATGAAGGGCGGCGGCGATGCCGTCTCCGCCGCGCGCGCAGTGATGCAGACCGGCGAGTACGATTACGCCTGGAACATGCAGGTGGAGGACGACATCCTGCTCAAGCTGGAGAAGAACGGCAAGGGCCATATCGAGATCGTTCCGAGCGGCAATATCGAGCACATCCAGCTCAACACCACCGACCCCTGGACCGAGGTCGATGGCGAGCGCTCGAGCCTCAAGACCAAACATCCGCTGTTCTCCGATCCCGCCGTGCGCCAGGCGCTCGCGCTCCTGGTCGACCGCAAGGGCGTGCAGGATCACATCTATGGCCGGACCGGCATCGCCACCGGCAATTTCGTCAACAATCCGGAGCGTTTCCGCTCCAAGAACACCACCTGGGAATTCAACATCGACAAGGCCAACCAGGTGCTGGAGGCGGCGGGCTGGAAACGGGGCGGCGACGGCATCAGGGCCAAGGACGGCAAGAAGCTCAAGCTGGTCTACCAGACCTCGATCAACGCGCCGCGCCAGGAAACCCAGGCGGTGGTGAAGCAGGCCTGCCAGAAGGCGGGCATCGAGGTCGAGCTGAAGTCGATCACCGCGTCGGTGTTCTTTTCCTCCGACGTGGCCAATCCCGACACGTACACCAAGTTCTATTGCGACCTGCAGATGTACACGACCACCATGACGCAGCCGGACCCCGGCGTGTTCATGAACCAGTTCACCTCCTGGGAGGCCGCCAGCAAGGCCAACAAATGGCAGGGCCGCAATATCACCCGCTGGCGCAACGACGAGTACGACAAGGCCTATCGCGCCGCCCAGGTCGAGCTCGATCCGGTGAAGCGCGCGGCGCTGTTCATCCATATGAACGACATGGTCTGCGACGATCATGTGGTCATCCCGGTGGTCAGCCGGCCGAAGGTGCAGGCGGTCGGCAACAAGCTGCATGCGCCGAACAGCGGCTGGGACAACGACCTCTGGAACTTGCGGGACTGGTACCGCGACGCGTGAAGCGGGAGCCCGAGGGGGCGGGTCGAAGCAGGCGGTGGGCGCGTTGCCGGCGCGGGCCTGACTAGCGCATGGGCCGCTATCTGGTCAGGCGCCTGCTGATCGCGGTGCCGAGCCTGCTCGGCATCAGCGTCGTGCTCTTCACCGTGCTGGCGCTGGCGCCGGGCGACCCGTTCAGCGAGCTCGCCACCAACCCGAACGTGCCGCCGGCGGTGCAGGCGGCGCTTCGGGCGAAGTTCGGTCTCGATGATCCCGTCG
>DATKQA010000716.1:0-3297 GCA_035523835.1 Candidatus Sulfotelmatobacter sp. | reverse complement strand
GTGATGTCGTTGGTCACCGAGCGCGAGCGGAGCGAGGTGGCCGATATGGTGGCGAGCGGATAGCCGCGGTCGTCGCGGATCTCCACGATCATCTCCACCCGCGCGTCGTAGCGGACCGCCTGGTCGTTGGTGAAGACGCCGCGCAACCCGGCGGTCTTCGGCAGGTCCACCGCCACGGCGGAGGCGTCCTTGATGATGACGCGCGCGGTCCGTTCACCGCCGGCCGCGCTGAGCCGGTCATGCGCCCAGCGCCGCGCGACGGCGGCGATGCGCACGGGAAATTCCTGGTCGACATTCGGCCGCTTGAGCGGCGGGACATATTCGTCGTCGACCTCGATCGAGGCGACGTTCAGCGCGATCGGCCGCTCGTTGGTGAAGGTGATCTCGCGGTAGATCGCCGCCGGCGGCAGCGACGTCTGGCATGCCGTGAGCAGCATCCCACCGAGCACCAAGATACTCAAAGCCTGCCACGTCCGCCCCTGCATCGCCCTGCTCCCGCGTCGACCGCACCCGATCCGGTAGCGCGGGATGGTGGCGAATTCGAGGCGCTCAGCCGGCCTCGGGCCGGACCAGGTCCTCGAGGGCGAAGGCGTAATGCGAATTGCAGAACTCGCAGGTGACCTCGATCCGGCCTTCGCTCGCCATGCCGGCGACCTCCGCCGGCGGGAACGAACCGAGCACCATGGCGACCCGCTCGCGCGAACAGCGGCAGCCGGCGCCGAGCGGCAAGGGCTGCCACACCCGCACGCCGTCCTCGTGGAACAGCCGGTAGAGCAGATCGCGCGCCGGCAACGTCCGGTCGACCAGCTCGGCATCGCTCGCCGTGCCCATCAGGAGCAGCGCCCGGCGCCAGGCCTCGTCGGCATCGTCGGCGCGCCGGCCTTGCGGCCCCTCGCCGGGCAGACGCTGCAGCATCAGCGCGCCGCCGCGCCAGCGCGGCGTGCCGTCCGCGTCGGGCACCTGGCGCACCGCCAGGCGGATGCCGGCCTCGAGCTGCTCCGACTGCAGGAAATATTTGTGCGCGCAATCGGCCAGGGTGGCGCCGGCGAGTTCGACGATGCCCTGGTAGCGTTCGGTATCGCCGCCCTGGTCGACGGTGAAGGCAAGATAGCCGGCACCGAGCAGCCGCGGCACCGCGCCGCTCGGCCCGCCCCGGCCCGCTGCCAGGGCGGCGATGGCCGCGGCGTCGAAGCCGGCATAGCCGCGCAGATCGCCGGGCGTGCGGTAATCCGCCACCATGGTGCCGATCGGCCCGTCGCCCTTGGTCTGCAGGGTGAAGATGCCGTCGAACTTGAGCGCCGCGGCGAGCGCAGCGGTCAGGGTGAGCGCCTCGCCGAGCATGCCCGACACCAGGTCCGGATAGTCGTGCCGGGTCAGGATTTCGTCGAGCACCGAGCCGAGCCGCACCAGCCGGCCGCGCAGCCCCACCCCCTCGACCTGGAACGGCTGGATCAGATTATCGGCGATGGCAAACCGGATCGGCGCTTCCGCGGTCATCCGCCGAGGCACCAGGTAAGGATGCCCTTCTGCGCATGCAGGCGATTTTCCGCCTCGTCCAGCACCACCGACTGCGGGCCGTCGATGACCGCGGCGGTGACCTCCTCGCCGCGATGCGCCGGCAGGCAATGCAGGAACACCGCATCCGGCCTGGCCGCGGCCATCAGCCGCTCGTTCACCTGGTAGGGCATCAGCAGATTGTGCCGGTCGCCGGCATCCTGGCCCATCGAAACCCAGACGTCGGTGACGACGCCGTCCGCGCCCTCGACCGCGGCTTCCGGCGCGGCGCCGAGCTTGATGCGGCCGCCCTCCGCCCGTGCCCAATCGAGCACCTTCCGCGGCGGCTGCAGCGCCTCCGGACAGGCCAGGCGCAGTTCGAAATCGAAGCGAACCGCCGCCTGGATCCAGGTGCTGGCGACATTGTTGCCGTCGCCCACCCAGGCCACCACCTTGCCGGCGATCGGGCCGCGATGCTCCTCGAAGGTCATTACATCGGCCATGAGCTGGCAGGGATGGCTGTCGTTGGTCAGGCCGTTGATGACCGGCACGTTGGCCGCCTGCACCAGCTCGTCGAGGCGGGACGGCTGGCTGGTGCGCAGCATGATGGCATCGGCGTAGCGCGACAGCACCCGCGCCGTGTCGGCGATGGTCTCGCCGCGGCCGAGCTGCAGGTCGGCGGTGTTGAGCACGATGCTCTCGCCGCCGAGCTGGCGCATGGCCACGTCGAAGGAGACACGGGTGCGCGTCGAGGGCCGGTCGAAGATCATCACCAGCAGCTTGCCGGCGAGCGGCTTGCCGGTATCGGGCCAGGCCTTGCCGAAGCGCGGCCGCGCCCGCTTCATCGCCGCGGCGCGGTCGAGGATGCCGCGCAGCGTGCCACCGTCGAGTTGCTGCAGGTCGACGAAATGCCGCGGCGTCTTGGTCATGAGGCGAGCTCCGCGCAGGCCGCATCGAGCGTGCCGATGGCTTCGCCGATCTGCTGTTCGCCGACGATCAGGGGCGGTATCAGCCGTACCACGTTGTCGCCGGCGCCGACCGCGAGCAGGCCGCGCTTGCGCAGGCCGTTCACCAGGTCGGTGTTGGTGACCTTGCACTGCAGGCCGAGCAACAGGCCCTGGCCGCGCACGCCGGACACCACCTTGGGGTGCTTGTCGACGATCATGGCGAGCTGCTGCATGAAGTGGCTGGCCACCCGCTGCACGCGGTCGAAGAAGCCGGGCTCCAGCATGACGTCGAGCACCGCATTGCCGACCGCACAGGCCAAGGGATTGCCGCCGTAGGTCGAGCCGTGCGAGCCGGCGCCCATGCCGCTTGCCGCCCGCTCCGTGGCCAGGCAGGCGCCGAGCGGGAAGCCGCCGCCGATGGCCTTGGCGATGGCCATCACGTCGGGCGTGATCCCGGCCCATTCGTGGGCGAACAGCTTGCCGGTGCGGCCCATGCCCGACTGCACCTCGTCGAGGAAGAGCAGCAGGCCGTGCTCGTCGCAGAGCGCGCGCAGGGCGCGCAGGAATTCCGGCGGCACCGCGCGCACGCCGCCCTCGCCCTGCACCGGCTCGATCAGGATGCCGGCGGTGGCCGGCGTGATCGCCGCCTTGACCGCGGCGAGATCGCCGAGCGGCACGTTGTCGAAGCCCTCCATCGGCGGATCGAAGCCGGCCAGGTATTTCTTGTTGTTGGCGGCGGCGAGCGTCGCCAGGGTGCGGCCGTGGAAGGCGCCCTCAAAGCAGATGGTGACGAAGCGCTCGGGCGCGCCCTGTTCGGCGTGATACTTGCGGACGGCCTTGATCATGCCCTCGTTCG
>DATKQA010000715.1:0-10179 GCA_035523835.1 Candidatus Sulfotelmatobacter sp. | reverse complement strand
AATGGGCGCCTATCTTGCCGGCTTCATCGCCGAGCGGCGGCGGAAGCCTGGGACATCGATCATCGACGCGCTGATCGCCGCGCATGACGGCCGCGACCGGCTGAGCGCCGACGAGCTGGTCAGCAATCTCATCCTGTTTCTGTTCGCCGGCCACGAGACGACCACCAACCTGCTGAGCAACGGCCTGCGCACCCTGCTGTTGCATCCGGCAGAGCTGGCCGACCTCCGCCGCCATCTCGACGATCTCGATCTGGTGCAGAATACGGTCGAGGAGATCCTGCGCCACGATGGGGCGCTGTTCCTCAGCATGCGCGTCGCCCGGGAGGGGTTCGACTGGCACGGCCGGGCGATCAAGCCGGGCGATCGGGTCTTCCTCTATCACCTGGCCGCCAACCACGATCCGCGCAGCTTCGCCGCGCCGGAACGCTTTGACATTCGCCGGCCGGATGCCAGGAAACACATCGCCTTCGGCTACGGCATCCACTTCTGCCTCGGCGCGCCTCTGGCGCGGCTGGAGATGGAGGTGGCCTTGCCGGCCCTGCTGCGGCGCTATCCGACGATCCGCCTGCGGGAGGATACGGCACTGTGGAAGGACAATCTGGTTCTGCGCGGACCGCGGTCGCTCCGCCTCGACGTCGATAGCGCGAGAGCATAGGGAGGCAAGGAATGCGCACCCGGATCACCGAGATGTTCGGCATCGAGCTGCCGATCTTCGCCTTCTCCCATTGCCGCGACGTGGTGGCGGGCGTGTCCAAGGCCGGCGGCATGGGCGTGCTCGGTTGCGCCTATCAGACGCCGGAGCAGTTGGCGCAGGAACTCCGCTGGATCGACGAGCACGTCGACGGCAGGCCCTACGGCATCGACCTGCTGTTGCCGAGCGGCTACGAGCGTTCGGCGCCGCCGAAGTTGACGCGGGCCGATATTCCGCGCGTCCAGGCCGACTATATGCGCCGGTTCTGCGATGCCGCCGGCCTGCCGCCGCTGCCGGCGGACGAGGCCGAGGCGATGATCGATCGCGAGCTGGCGAAGCTGCATTTCACCCCGGAGCAGGCGGGCGAACTGTTGGATGTCGCCTTGCGTCATCCGGTCCGCCTCGTGGTGAGCGCGCTCGGTGCCCCGTCGAAAGAGCTGGTCGAGCGGCTGCACGGCCTCGGCATCAAGGTCGGCTCCATGGTCGGCAAGGTGGAGCACGCGCTGCGCCAGCGCGCGGCCGGCGTCGACCTGATCATCGCCCAGGGCGGCGAGGCCGGCGGCCATTCCGGGCAGATCGCCTCGATGATCCTGTGGCCGCAGGTGGTCGATGCGGTGGCGCCGCTGCCCGTGCTCGCCGCCGGCGGCATCGGCCGCGGCCGGCAGATGGCGGCGGCGCTGACGCTCGGCGCCGAGGGCATCTGGTGCGGCTCGCTCTGGCTTTCGACCCGCGAGAGCGAACTGATCCCGGAGCTCAAGGAGCGCTTCTTCGCCGCCCGGGCGGAAGATGCGGTGCAGAGCCGCTCCCGGACGGGCAAGCCGGTGCGCATGCTGCGCAGCAAGCTGACCGAGGCCTGGGAGGCGCCCGACGCGCCGACCTTTCTGCCCATGCCGCTGCAGACCGCCGCCATGATCGAGAGCCGGCTGCGGGCCGAGCGGGCGCGGGCCAAAGATTTCCTCACCTACCCCGTCGGCCAGATCGTCGGCGACATGCACGAGGAACGAAGCTGCCGCCAGGTAATCTATGACATCCTCACGGAGCTGGTCGAGGCGGCGGAACGGCTGAACGGCCTGGTCGGCTCGGCGGCCTGACGGCCGAGACGGCCTGACGGCCGAGACGGCGAAGCAACGAGAGGCGAGAGGAGGGAGACTGCCATGCTGACAGGAAAGGTTGCCATCGTTACCGGCGCGGCGCGGGGTATCGGCCGCGAATTCGCCATCACGCTGGCCAAGGCCGGCGCCAAGGTCATCGCCGCCGACGTCAGCGACAGCGCCGAGACGGTCTCGCTGGCCGGCGGCAACGCGGCGGCAGTGACCTGCGACGTCGCCAGCATGGCCTCCGCGCAGGCCATGGCCGACGCGGCCCTGTCGCGCTTCGGCCGCATCGACGTCCTGGTCAACAACGCCGCCCTCTACGGGTCGCTGAAAACCGGCCGCTTCGACAAGATCGACGAGGCCGAGTGGGATGCGACCATGCGGGTCAACGTCAAGGGCATCTGGAACTGCTGCAAGGCGGCGGTGCCGGGCATGCGCAAGGCGGGCGGCGGCTCGATCATCAACATCTCCTCGCTGGCGGCGACCCGCGGCGCGGCCTTTGCGCTGCACTACACTGTGTCGAAAGCGGCCGTCATCGGCATCACCCGCGGCCTGGCGCGCGAACTCGGCCGCGACAATATCCGCGTCAACAGCATCGCGCCCTCGGCGGTGCTGACCGAGGGGACGCAGCAGTTCTTCGGCGAGAAGCACGAGCGTGCGTTGCAGGCGATCGCCGCCGACCAGTCGATCCAGCGCAACCTGCATCCGGCCGATGTGGCTGGCGCCATGCTCTGGCTGGCCTCGCCGCAGTCCTCCTTCGTTACCGGCCAGACGATTTCCGTCGACGGCGGCACGGTGATGCTCTGAGGGTCTAGACTTAGATCTTCGGCACCCGCGTCGCCGTCAGCAAGACGGCGCAGAGGCCGAACGAGGCCATGGCGAGCACGGCGCCGGACGGCCCGAGCCGGTTGGCCAGGAAGCCGGCGGCGAGCACGCCGAGCGGGCCGGTGCCGATGCAGACGGTGACGATGCCGAGCAGGCGCGAGCGCATGTCGGCCGGCGCTTCGGTCAGGATCAGGGTCGACTGCATGTTGGAAAAGCCGGCGGTGCCGAGGCCGCCGAAGAACAGGACGAGCAGCGCCAGCCAATAGAACGGCAGCAGGCTCATGGCGATGAGCGAGAGGAAGAAGACGGCGGAACCGCCGATGAAGACGCTCTTGGAGCCGAGCTGCACGGCGCCGGCGGCGAGCACGGCGCCGCCGACGATGCCACCGAGCGGTTCGGCCCCGGCCAACAGGCCGACGAGGGCGGGCGACACGCTGAACTGGTCGCTGCCGATCGGCGCCACCAGGCTCGTGTAGGAAAAGGCGAACATGTTCACGATCACCGTGACCACGAACACCATCCAGATGATCGGCTGCTTCCCGGCGGCGCGCAACCCGGCCAGGATGTCGGTCGGGATGCGTCCCAGTTCGAGCGGCCTGGTCTCCTGCGCGTAGACGAGGCCGGCGACGATCAGCACGCAGGTGAGCTGCGCGAGGGCGCTGAAGCAATAGGCGCCGGTGATGCCCCAGAGCTCGAAGATGATGCCGCCGAGCACCGGCCCGGCCATGCGGGTGCCGGCGTTGGTGACGGAATCGAGCGCGATGGCCCGGGCGACGCGTTGCGGCCCGGCGACCTCGCCGATCATGCGCCGCCGCGTCGCCATCTCGCTCGACCAGACGGTGCCGGAGACGAAGCCGCCCACGGCGATGTGCCAGAGCTGCAATCCTCCGCCGGCGGCGAGCGCTGCCAGCGTGCCGGCGGTGAGCGTGCTGAGGCAGAGGCCGCCGAGCAGAATGTATTTGCGGTTCACCGATTCCGAGATCGCGCCGGAAACCGCCCCGAACAGCAGCATGGGCATCATGCGCGCGGCGCTGATCTCGGCGACGGCGGAGGCCGAACCGGTGATGGCGAAGGTATAGAGGCCGGTCACCAGCAATTCGAGCCAGCGCATGGCGTTCGACAGCGCGCCGACCGACCAGAGCCGCAGGAAGTCGGGCGAGATCAGCAGGCTCCGGATGATGTCTCGATGCTGCGGCGGCGTGGCGGCCCTCAGTCGCTGGCGGGCGAGCGCAAGGGCCCCGGATCGCTCGGTTGGCTGGTACTGACCTCGACCGCGGTGGCGACGGCGCCGAGCGAGCGTCGTTCGAGCAGGTCGCGGTTGGCGCGCTGCCTCGCCTCGTCGATCGGAAAGCGCCACAGCAGCAGGGCGACGGTCGCCTGGATGAAGAAGGAGGGACCGGTGAAGGCGGCCTTGAAGCCGGTCAGCGCGGCGGCGGTATTGGCCAGGCCCGGATGAAAGCCGACCGCATCCAGCAGCGAATAGGCGATCCAGATGGCGAGCGCGGCGCCGAGCTTGTTGGTCATGGTGAGCAGCGAGAAGAACAGGCCGGTGCGCGCCTGGCCGGTCGCCACGGTGTCGTGGTCGGCGACGTCCGCCATCATGGAGAGATAGAGGAAGGGCGCGGCGGCATAGTTTACGCCGAGCAGGAGGAAGACCAGCACGGCGAGCAGCGGCTCGCCCGGCGGCAGCAGCCAGATGGTCGGGATGCAGCAGACGGTGAACAGTGCCGAGCCGGCGGCGGTGCGGTGCTTGCCGACGCGCCGGCTGATGCGCAGGATCGGCCCGATGAAGGCGATGCCGGAGATGAAATAGACCAGCAGCAGCACGCTGGAGAATTTGCCGAGGCGCAGCACGTCGTCGGCCAGAAACAGGAACATGCTGGCGACGATGCCGCCAGAGACGCCGCTGATCAGGTCGGCCGCCAGCAGCAGTTGCAGCGGCCGGTTGGTCAGGAGAACGCCGATGCCCTGTCGCAGCGAGATGTGCGGCCGCGGCGGCACGGCGCTCTCCGGCACCTGCCAGAGCGCCCAGGCCACGGCGAGCGGCAGGAAGAGGATGACGAACCAGCCCATGGAGGCGACGCGGGCGGCGTCGAGGTTGGCCGGATGCAGCGCATCGGTCGCCGCCGGCAGCAGCAGGACCAGCACCAGGCCGACGATGAGCACGAACTGGCGCGCGCTCTGCACCCGCGTGCGTTCGTGGTAGTCGTCGGTCAGCTCCGCGCCCCAGGCGGCATGCGACAGCGTCAGCAGCGACCAGCCGACATAGAGCACCAGCATCCAGAAGATGAGATAGCGGCTGCCGACGCCGGGCGCGGGCATGAAGACCATGTAGGTGGAGAGCACCATGATCGGCACCGAGAGCGCGATCCAGTGCCGCCGCCGGCCCCAGCGGGTCGGGAAGCGGTCGGAGACGAGGCCGAGCACGGGATCGACGAACACGTCCCAGAGCCGCGTGATCAGGAAGACGGTGCCGACCAGCTTCAGGCCGAAACCCATATGGCCGGCATAGAAGGGCGGCAGATAGACCACCAGCGGCAGGCCCATGGCGGCGATCGGCGCCGCCGGCAGGGCATAGGCGATCAGCCAGCGGCGCGATAGCCGGTGTGGTGATTTCTGCATGACGGCGCCTGTCCCCCGATCCAGCCGTCGAAGGCTCAGGCTTCCGGCTGCAGGCCGTCCGTCACCGGTGCATTCTCCGGCTCGAGCGTGATGCCGGCGCCGCGCGCCACGCTTTCCAGCAGGGTGGCGAAATCCTTGTCGAGATAGCCGGCCGGCTGCAGCGCGCCGGCGCCCATATGCGCCTGCAGCGCCTCGCGTGTCGCGGCGGTGACCGGCATCGCCACCTCGTGCTTGTGCCCGGCCGAAAGGCCGAGGTCGAGGTCCTTGCGCAGCAGGACGGGCGTGAAGGTGGTGGTGAAGTCGAGGTTCACATAGGCCGGCGTCTTGTATTGCGAGAAGACCGAGCCCATCACGCTCTTGTTG
Source organism: Candidatus Sulfotelmatobacter sp. (assembly GCA_035523835.1). Classification (GTDB taxonomy): domain Bacteria; phylum Pseudomonadota; class Alphaproteobacteria; order Ferrovibrionales; family Ferrovibrionaceae; genus DASQHM01. The sequence goes on along the minus strand of DATKQA010000715.1, from coordinate 4,584 downwards.
ATGAAATCAAGGAAGGCATGCCGCGGCACGCCTGCCTTCTGGGCCAGGACGGTGATCTCCGCCAGGGTCTCTGCCACGACGCCGAGCAGCACATTGTGGCAGATCTTGACGATGCGCGACTGGTCGCCCTCGCCGACATGGGTGACGCCGCGCCCGGCGATCGCTTTGAGCAGCGGCTCCACCGTCGCGAAGGCGGCCTTGGGGCCAGAGGCGACGACGCTGAGCTTGCCGGCGCGCACGCATTTGCCGTTGCCGCTGACCGGCGCGGCGACGAATTGCGCGCCCTCTGCCGCCAGCTTGCCGCGGATCTCCGCCGAGGCATCCTCGGAAATGCTGGAACAGTCGACGACGATGCCGGGCGCCTTGCCGCGCTTCGCCAGCAAGCCGTGTTCGCCGAACAGCACCTGCTTCAGATCGTCGGAGGTGCCGACCATGGTGAAGACGACGTCGCAGGCGGCGAGTTCCGTCGCCGCCGTCACGACCTCGGCGCCGCGCGCCGCCAGCGGCTCGGCCTTGGCCCTGGTGCGGTTGTAGACGGTGACGGCATGGCCGGCCTTGAGCAGTCGTTCCGCCATGGGATAGCCCATGCGGCCGATGCCGATCCAGCCGATGCCCCGGCCGCCGCTCGCTTTGGCACTCATGGCTCGAACTCCTCGCTTGCGCTCAATAGGGATTGGCGATCGGCAGGTCTTCCGCGGGGAACAGGGTGATGATCTTGCAGCCCTTGTCGGTGACCACCACTTCCTCCTCGATGCGCGCCGCCGAGATGCCGTCCTTCGCCGGGCAATAGGTCTCCAGCGCGAAGACCATGCCGGGTTTGATCTCCATCGGATCCTCGAAGGCATTGAGCCGGCTGATGATCGGCCGCTCGTGCAGGCCGAGGCCGAGGCCGTGGCCGAATTCCAGGCCGAAGGCTTCCATTTCGTCGCTGAAGCCGATTTTCTCCGCCGTCGGCCAGCAGTCGGCGATCTGGTCCGAACGCACGCCGGGCTTGATCATCTGGATCGCCGTATCGATCCACTCGCGCGCCCGCTTGTAGGCGTCGCGCTGCTCGGTCGTGGCGCGGCCGACATTGAAGGTGCGGTAATAGCAGGTGCGATAGCCCATGTAGGACTGGATGATGTCGAAGAAGGCCTGGTCGCCGGGGCGCAGCAGCCGGTCGGTGAAATTGTGCGGATGCGGCGCGCAGCGCTCGCCGGATATGGCGTTGATCGCCTCGACGCAGTCGGAGCCCTTTTCATAGAGGTCGTGGTTGGCCAGCGCGACGATCTGGCTCTCGCGCACGCCGGGTTTCAGCGCCTCGGAAATCTTCTGGTAGGTGCCGTCGACCATGGCCGCCGACATGTTGAGCAGCATCAGTTCGTCGTTGCTCTTGATCTCGCGCGCATCGAGCATGACCTGCTGGCCGTCGTGCACCTTGATGCCGAGGCGCTGCAGCTCGAACAGCATCGGCAGTTCCACCATGTCGATGCCGAGCGGCATGTCGGCGACGCCCTCCTCCTGCAGGATCGACTTGATCTCCTCGGCGGCGCGGCGGAACAGGCCGACATCGGGATGGATGGCGCCGCGCAGACCCAAAAGCCCGGCGCGGCAATGGTCGTGATGCAGCCAGGGCGCATAGAGGCGGTGATGCCGGGCGGCGGAGCCGAAGTCCCAGACATAGGGATCGCCGTTGCCGGTGATCAGGCAATAGCGCGTCAGCTTGTCGCGAGCCCATTCGCCGATCACGGTGGAGGAAATGTAGCGGATATTGTGCTGGTCGAAGGTGAGCACGGCGCCGAGGTCGGAATTGGCCAGCGCCTGCCGCGTGCGGCTCAGGCGATAGTTGTGCAGGCGGCGGAAGTCGACGCGTTCCTCGAAGTCGACCGCCATGTGGCCAAGCGCCATCAGCGGCCGGCTCCAGTCGTGGTGCGGCTCGATGTCCTCGGGTTTGACAATGGTCGGCTCGCGGCGTTTTTTTGCCATCTCCCGTTTCCCCCGACGCGCGGCTTGGTGTCGTTGCGAAGCCGGCCGGAATAGATGTCACGCCGCGGCGACCGCTGTCAATCGAGCGCGCCGCCGGCGGGTCTGCGCGTCGGTGTTAGTGCGGCGGCGAGGTAAGCGTCCCGGCCGGCAGGTCGTCCGCCCGCGGCAGGGTCGCGATCGCGTCTTCGTCCCTGAGCCGGCTCGGCTGCAGCACGCCGGCCGCCTCCAGCACCGGGTAGGCCGCCGAGCAGATGTGCGAGTGGATGCGCTTGAGATCGCGCAGGATGTCGAGATGCAGCGAGCTGGTCTCGATGCTTTCCGGCCGGCCTTCGCGCAGCCGCGCCAGATGGCTGTCCGCCGCCGCCAGCTCGGCGGTGCGCAGCGCCGCCTTCTCCTCGATCAGCTTGCGCGCCACCTTGACGTCGCCGGAGATGAAGATGCCGAAGGCGAGCTTCAGGTTCTCCAGCACGCGGCGGTGGAAAGCCAGCAGTTCCGCCGCGCCTTCCTTGGAGAATTGCAGCTTGCGCTTGATCTTCTTGGCGGCCAGCTCCATCAGGTTCTTGTCGATGATGTCGCCGACGTGTTCGAGGTTGATGCTGAAGGAGATGATCTCCATGGCGCGGCGCGAATCGGCCTCGCCGAGGCTCTCGCGCGTCACCTTGGTGACATAGAGCTTGACCGCTTCGTCGAGCTTGTCGACCGCGTTGTCCATGCGGCTGATTTCGGCCACCAGCTTGCGGTCGTCGGTCATCAGCGCGGTCATGGTCTGGCGCAGCATGACCTCGACGATATCGCCCATGTGCAGCGTCTCGCGCGCGGCGCAGGCCAGCGCCACCGACGGCGTCCCGAGGGCGCTTTCGTCGAGGTAGAGCGGCGTCGCGGCGTCGGTCGGCCGCTGCTGCTCGGGCAGGTAGCGGGTCAGCAGCCAGGCGAGCCCGTCGAGCGGCAGGATGAAGGCCACCGCCAGCACCACGTTGAAGGCGGTGTGGAAGTCGGCGGTCATGCGCGAGAGGTTCGGCTCGAAGCGGACGAAGAGATCGGCGATCGGATGCAGAAACGGCAGCACCAGGATGCAGCCGACCAGCCGGTTGAGCAGATTGCCGATCGGCAGCCGCCGGCTCGCCGGATTGCCGCCCTTGCCGCCCTCGACCACGGGATTGATCGCGCTGCCGAGATTGGCGCCGACGGTGAAGGCGAGCGCCGCCGCCGGGGTGATGAAATCGGCGTAGGCAAGCGACATCACCAGGAGCACGATCGCCACGCTGGAATGTGCCGCCCAGGTCAGGGCGGCGGCGATCAGCAGGCAGAGCAGCGGCTGGTCGGTGACGGCGGAGAGGAGCGCCTTGACCGCCGGCGCCTGTTCCGCCGGCGCCAGCGTATCGAGCAGGATATGCAGCGACAGCAGCATGAGGCCGAGGCCGATGGCGACGCGCCCGAGATCCCGGGTGCGGGTGCGGCCGCCCTGGCGGAAGGCGACGACGCCGACGATGAGCAGGACCGGCGAGACGGCGGAGACGTCGAACGACAGCACCTGGACGATGAGCGAGGTGCCTATGTTGGCGCCGAGCATGATGGCGAGCGCCGGCACCAGGCCGACCAATCCGTCGGCGGCGAAGGAGGCGGTCATCAGGCCGGTCGCCGTGCTGCTTTGCAGCAAGGTGGTGACGCCGAGGCCGGCGAGCAGCGCCGTGAAGCGGTTGCGCAAGGTCGTGCCCAGGAAACGGCGGAGGTCGGCGCCGTAGGCGCGCATCACCCCGCTGTGGACCATGTGCAGTCCCCACAGCAGCAGTGCCACGCCGCCCATCAGGTCAAGCAGGATCATGGTCGCCATAATGCAGCATTTCCGCAAAGAAAAGGTTACGGTAAGCCGCTCGTAACACAGAACCGCCGGCCGATCCCGGCGGAGACATCGTGCCGCCGCTTGTCACGCCGATGATGCGGCGCACACGGCCGGGCGCTCGCCGCAGCAGTCTCTCCTAGCGCTCCGCGCCTGCTGCCGCAACCCCGGAGTCGGACGGCCGGGCGGTTTTCGCCGCCGGCATGCCGGCGCCCGGCGGAATTCGCCTTGACAGGTTCATTATCGAAACTCACTATCGAACAGTTCATTTTCGGAACCCGTCGTTCCGTTGCCGGCACGAGCGGGGCGCGACGACCGCAAGGAGAAGAGCCCATGGCCGATCAGGCAAAGCCCGGCGAAGTGCGTACCGAAGCGGACGGGCGTGTGCTCAGGATCATCGTCGACAACGTCGCCAAGAAGAACGCCTTCACGCCGGAGATGATGTTGCAGATTTCCGATGCCTTCACCGCCTTCGATCGGAACGACGACTATTGGGTGGCGGTGCTCGCCGCGGCGGGGGACCATACGACCGCGGGTCTCGACATGCCGAAGTTCTTCGGCCCGACAGCGAGCCGGGTGGAAAGCCCGCCGGACAATCTCGACGCCTTCGCCCTCAAGGGCCGCACCTGCAAGCCGGTCGTCGCGGCGGTGCAGGGCATCTGCTTCACCGTGGCGATCGAGCTGATGCTGGCGGCCGACATCGTGATCGCCGCGTCGAACTGCCGCTTCTCGCAATTGGAGGTGAAGCGCGGCATCATGGCCAATCACGGCGCTACGCTGCG
>DATKQA010000714.1:0-4656 GCA_035523835.1 Candidatus Sulfotelmatobacter sp. | reverse complement strand
CCCAGCCGCATCTCAAGGGCCCGCGCAGCGACCAGGGTCTGCAGGCGCCCTGGCTCGAGATCGCCGATGAGGCGATCCTTTCGTCGCGCGCCGATCCGCGCCTGGTCGTGCCGTTCGCCTGGGCCATGCACGAGGACTGAACGGCTTCAAGCCGTCGCCTCGCCCTCGCTTCGCCGCTTGTAGAGATTGAGGATCGCCGCGGCCGTCTCCTCGATCGAACGGCGCGATACGTCGATGACCGGCCAGCCGTGCTTGGCGAACAGGCGCCGCGCTGAGGCCACCTCGATCTTCACCGTCTCCAGGTCGACATATTCGGTATTGCTGTGCTGATTGAGCGACAGCAGCCGGTTGCGACGGACCTGGACCAGCCGGTCGGCGCTGGTGGTCAAGCCCACGACCAGGGGATGCGTCAGGCTGCCGAGTTCCGGCGGCAGCGGCACGTTCGGCACCATCGGCACGTTGGCCGCCTTGATGCCGCGATTGGCCAGATAGATGCAGGTCGGCGTCTTCGAGGTCCGCGACACGCCGACCAGGACCACATCGGCCTGGTTGAGGTCGCCGACGAGTTGGCCGTCGTCATGGGCCATGGTGAAGTGCATGGCCTCGATCCGCTCGAAATAGTGCGCATCCATGGTGTGCTGGCGGCCCGGCAGCCCGCGGCTCTCGGAACCGAGGTAGGCGGCGAGCGCGGCGAACACCGGATCCAACACGGCGACGCAGGGAAGCTGCAACTGCCGGCAACCCTCCATGAGCACGTCGCGCAGTTCGCGATCGACCAGCGTGAACAGCACGATGCCCGGATTGGTCTTGATCGCCTGCAGGATGCGGTCGATCTGTCCCTTGGAGCGAACCAGCGCCCACATATGGACCGCTGCGGCGGCACCTTCGAACTGCACCAGAGCGGCGTTGGCGACGGAATTCAAGGTCTCGCCGGTCGCATCCGACACCAGATGCACATGAAAGCTCTTCTTCCTGGCGATCATGTCTCAGCCGCCATGCCGGGATAAAGCGAGGTCAACGTGCATAAGTCGCCTTCTCCGGGCCGCCCCGGTTATTCCGCACCCGCTGTCGCATCGGCTGTCGGTCATGCTGTCCCACGCGGGATAACATAATCGGGCAAGGTGAAACAGGTGCACAAAAACCAATGCATCGGGACGGCGCGATATTGTCACCGCAATTCCCAGTTTTCCGAACCATGCTCCGCCGCCGTCCGCTCGGCTTTTGCACGCCCCTGTGCACAGCGCCCGGCATCGCTGGTGCTCAGTCCTGGAATTCCCCGCCGGCCGGTGCAGAAAAAACAATCCCTGCAACCCACAGCCATCAACCACTACCACTACCTTTTCTTTTTAAAATAAAGAGTTTAAGCAGTAGTGGACGAATCCGGAAAACAAGGCGCCAGCGGACCGGCATGCAGCCTCGAACCTTCTCGACCGGCCAGAAGCGGCTGTTGCGAGCCTTGCGCGGCGAGGTGCAGGAACGGCCGCCGATCTGGCTCATGCGCCAGGCCGGCCGTTACCTGCCGGAATATCGGGCATTGCGCGCCAAGGCCGGCAGTTTTCTCGAGCTCTGCTATTCGCCGGAACTGGCTGCGGAAATCACCTTGCAGCCGCTTCGCCGTTTTCCGCTCGACGCGGCGATCCTGTTTGCGGATCTGCCGCTGGTGGCCGATGCGCTGGGCCAGAAGCTCGATTATCGCGACGGCGAGGGGCCGGTGCTGGAACCGATCCGCTCTGCCGCCGATCTGGCGCGCCTCGATGTGTCTGGCCTGCACCAGCGGCTGGCGCCGGTCTATGAAACCGCCCGCCGCGTATCGGCCGCCTTGCCGGCCGATACCGCGCTGATCGGCTTTGCCGGTGCCCCCTGGACCTTGGCGACCTACATGGTCGAGGGCGGCGGCAGCCCCGATCACGCCCATAGCAAGCGCTGGGCCTTCGGCGAACCGGCGGGCTTTCAGCGCCTGATCGATCTCCTGGTCGAAGCTACGGCGGCCTACCTTGAGCGGCAGATCGAAGCCGGTGCCGAAGCGGTGCAGATTTTCGACAGTTGGGCGGGCACGCTACCGGCGGCGGCCTTTGCGCGCTGGTGCGTGGAGCCGGTCGCGGCGATCGTGCACCGTCTCAAGGCCCGGCATCCCGACATACCGGTCATCGCCTTTCCGCGCGGCGCCGCCTTCGGCTACGAAGGCTATGCCAGGGCGACGGGCGCCGCGGCGGTCGGTATCGACAGCACGGTGCCGCTCTCTTGGGCGGCGGCCGTGCTGCAACCGGTTTCCTGCGTGCAGGGCAATCTCGATCCGCAGCTCCTGGTGGTCGGCGGCACGCCGATGCGCCAGGAAGCCCAGCGGATCTTGCAGGTGCTGGGCCGCGGACCCCTGGTGTTCAATCTCGGCCATGGCATCACCCAGGCGACGCCGCCCGAACACGTCGGCCAATTGGTCGAACAAGTGCATTCCTGGCGCGCTTGAACGGATGCCCGGCAACCGCCTTGCCGTCGTTCTGTTCAATCTCGGCGGCCCCGACAGTCCTGCCGCCGTGCGGCCTTTTCTGCAGAACCTGTTCAGCGATCCCGCCATCATCGGCCTGCCGCAGCCGTTTCGCGGGCTGCTGGCGCGTCTCATCGCCCATCGCCGTGCGCCGGTCGCACGGGCGATCTACGCCAAGATCGGCGGCGCGTCGCCGCTTCTGCCGCTGACGCAGCAGCAGGCATCGGCCTTGCAGGGGGCGCTGACTGCGACCGGCACGGTGCGGGTCTTCGTCGCCATGCGCTACTGGCATCCTCGGGCGGCGGCGACGGCGCGCGAGGTCGCGGCCTTCGCACCGGACCGCATCGTGCTGCTGCCGCTCTATCCGCAGTTCTCGACCACGACCAGCGCGTCATCTCTTGCCGATTGGCACCGCGCCGCGGCGCATGCCGGCATTGCCGCACCGACCCATGCCGTCTGCTGCTATCCCGGCGAAACCGGCCTGGCGACGGCCCAGGCGGCCCTGCTGCGTCAGGGCCTGGCGGAGGCCGCCGCCCACGGCACGCCGCGCGTGTTGTTCTCCGCCCATGGCCTGCCGCAAAAGATCGTCGACGGCGGCGATCCCTACGCATGGCAGGTGCAACAGACGGCAGCCGCGGTCGTTGCCGCCTTGGGAATTGCCGGCCTGGACTGGCGAATCTGCTACCAGAGCCGCGTCGGGCCGCTCAAATGGCTGCAACCGTCCATCGATACCGAAATTGCCCGGGCGGCGGCCGACCGGGTGCCGCTGGTGGTGGTGCCGATCGCCTTCGTTTCCGAACATTCCGAGACGCTGGTGGAACTCGACATCGACTATCGCCATCGAGCGGCTGCCCTGGGCGTGCCGGCCTATGTGCGTGTGCCGGCGGTCGGCACCGAGGCCGGCTTCATCGCCGGCCTCGCCCGGCTGGTGCAGCAGGCGCTCGAACGGCCCGGTATCGGTTCCGGCAGCGGCGGGCGGCTCTGCCCGGCAGCCTGCGCGCGCTGCGCGCTCGCCTGAAGGAATAGCGATGGACAGTCTCTACGGTTGGCTCAAGGCGTTGCATATCATCAGCGTGATCGCCTGGATGGCCGGCATGCTCTACCTGCCGCGCCTGTTCGTCTATCATGCCGCGGCGACACCGGGCAGCGAACTGTCCGAGACGCTCAAGGTCATGGAGCGCCGGCTGCTGCGTGCCATCGTCAATCCGGCCATGGTGGCGACCTGGGCCTTCGGCATCGCCTTGGCCACCGTCGGCGGCTTCTGGCTGGCTCCCTGGCTGCATGCGAAGCTCTTGCTCGTGCTGGTGCTTTCCGGGGTCCACGGGCTTCTGGCGCGCTGGCGGCGAGCCTTCGAGCGCGACGCCAACCGCCACAGCCAGCGCTTCTACCGCTTCGTCAACGAAGCGCCGACCTTGCTCCTCGTCGGCATCGTCATCCTGGTCGTGCTCAAGCCGTTCTAAACCGGGACAGGTCGTCAGGGATTGACTTGCCTTTTTCCCTAACCCATGTCTTAACTTGTGGCGCGGGTCCGACCGGGCCTGCCAAATATCTCGAACATCCTGCTGCTCCCGCTGCCCGCCACGTCGCGGCCGGACCATTCCAAATCATCGGATAACCGGGCCGCCGGGTCCGGACCTGCCCAACCCGAACTCTCAAAGCCAAGCAGACCCCTCATGAATCTCTATGAGCTGAAACAGAAATCTCCCACCGAACTGCTCGCTTTTGCCGAGGAGCACCAGGTCGAGAACGCCAATACCCTGCGCAAGCAGGACATGATGTTCGCCATCCTGAAGCAGCTTGCCGAGAAGGATGTCGAGATCACCGGCGACGGCGTGCTGGAGATCCTGCAGGACGGTTTCGGCTTCCTGCGCTCGCCCGAGGCCAACTACCTGCCAGGACCGGACGACATCTATGTCTCCCCCTCGCAGATCCGCCGCTTCGGGTTGCGCACCGGCGACACGGTCGAGGGCCAGATCCGCTCGCCCAAGGACGGCGAGCGGTATTTCGCGCTCCTGAAGGTCAATACCATCAACTTCGAGGATCCGGAAAAGACCCGGCACAAGGTGCATTTCGACAATCTGACGCCGCTCTACCCCGAAGAAAAACTCGGCCTCGAACTGGGCGATCCGACCAGCAAGAAAGACCTGACGACGCGGGTGATCGACCTGATCGCG
>DATKQA010000713.1:0-5727 GCA_035523835.1 Candidatus Sulfotelmatobacter sp. | reverse complement strand
GCGGCTACGTCAACGCCCAATATGCCATCGCCAAGGCCTATCGCGACGGCCGCGGCGTCGAGCGCAATTTGGAAGAGGCGGTGCGCTGGTTCCTGGCCGCGGCCCAGCAGGGCCATGCGCGCGCCCAGGCGCGGCTCGGCGTGCGCTACCTGCGCGGCGAGGGCGCCGCCGTGGACAAGGTCGAGGCGCTCGCCTGGCTGATCTTGGCCGCCGACCAGGGCAACAATTCCGCCGAGGACAGCCACCAGAAACTGCTGCGCGAGCTCGCTCCCGCCGACGTCGACCGGGCCGAAGCGCGCGCCAAGGAACTCGACGTGCGCATCCGGCGGGCGCCGATCTATCAGCTCGACATCGGCATCGGCATCAATACCGGCACCTGCATCGTCGGCAACATGGGTTCGATGCAGCGCTTCGACTACACCGTGCTGGGGGATGCGGTGAACCTCGCGGCGCGGCTCGAATCGCTCTCCAAGAGCTACGGCGTGCCGATCATCGTCGGCGAAGAGACGGTAAGCGGGGCCGGCGACTTCGCCGTCATCGAACTCGACCTCGTGGCGGTCAAGGGCAAGCAGGAAGCCACGCGCATCTTCGCCCTGCTTGGCGACCGAAGCCTGGCGGCAGATCCCGCCTTCGCCGAATACAGGCGCCGGCACGAGACGATGCTGGAGGCTTATCGCGCGCAGGATTGGGCCCGCGCGCGCGAGTTGATGGCGGAATGCCGCAGCCATGCCCACGCGCCGGAAGATCTCTACGACGTCTATCGCGCCAGGATCGACTATTTCGAGATCGAACCGCCGGATGTCAATTGGAAGGGGATCTACGTCGCCGGCACGAAATAGCCGGACGCGGGCATCGGCAGCCGTCCAAAATCCCTTGCGGCCCGCCGGCATTTGCGATTCCCTGGCGTCACGCGGGCACTTTGGATTGCGGAGCGGTCATTGAGCATCGTGGTCATGGGCGTCTCCGGCATCGGCAAGACCACCATCGGCCGGCGCCTCGCAGCGCGGCTCGACGCAACGTTTCTCGAGGGGGACGATTTCCATCCCGCCGCCAACGTTGCCAAGATGAGGCGCGGCGAGCCGCTCGATGACACTGACCGGCGGCCTTGGCTGGAAGCACTCGCCGGCGAACTGGCGCGGCGGCAGAGGGCGGGCGAACGCGTCGTGCTGGCCTGCTCGGCGTTGCGGCGCCGCTATCGCGACCTGTTGCGCAGCCGCGGCGCGACCATCCGTTTCGTCTACCTCGCCGGCGAAGAGGCTTTCGTCCGCCGGCGGCTGGCCGGCCGGAAGGGGCACTTCATGCCGCCGAGCCTGCTCGACAGCCAGTTCGCCGCGCTCGAAGAGCCCGCCGCCGACGAAGCCGCCATCCGGGTCGATGCCGCGGCGACGCCGGAGGCGATCGTCGATCGCGTCGCGGAAGCGCTCGCCGCGGCGCCGTGCTCGGCCGATTGAAACTGCTCAGGCCAGCCGGCCGGCGAGCAGGTCGAACACGGCTTCCGCCACGGCCTTCGGTTCCTCCTGCGGCAGGTTGTGCCCGGCCACTGGGATCACCCGGCGCTGGTAGGGGCCGGTGAAGAAACGCGCATGTCCTGCCGATGCCGCCAAGGGGGTGACACCGTCGCCGTCGCCGTGCAAGGCGATGGTCGGCACAGTAATTTTCGGCTGGCCGGCAAGCTGTTGCTCGATCGGTTCCAGTGCCGGATCGCCCCGGGCATAGCCGTAGCGATGCCGGTAGGACTGGATGACCACGTCGACGAAGTCGGGATTGTCGAAGGCGGCGGCGCTGCGATCATACGTGGCGTCGTCGAAATGCCAGTTCGGCGACCAGAGCTGCCAAAGGAGCTTGCAGAGGGGGCGCCGGTTGGCGGCAAGGCCGGCCCGGCCGCGCTCGGTGTGGAAGTAATACTGGTACCAGAGGCGATGTTCCTGCGCCGGCGCCGCCGGCACGGTCGAACCGACAATATCCTGGATGTTGTAGCCGCAGGCGCTGACCAGCCCGCGCACGCGCTCGGGCCACAGCGCGGCGGTGATGCAGGCGCCTCGCCCGCCCCAGTCGTAGCCGACCAGCACTGATTTCGGCAGGTCGAGTGCGTCGAGCAGCGATTTGAGATCATGGCCGAGTGCCGCTTGCTGGCCGGAGCGCGGCGTCGTGGCCGCCAGGAAGCGGGTCGGGCCGTAGCCACGCAGATACGGCACGATGCAGCGGCAGCCGGCGGCCGCCAGCGGCGGCACCATCTCGTCATAGGCACGGGGATCGTAGGGAAAGCCGTGCAACAGCAGCACCGGCACGCCATCGGCCGGACCGCTCTCTTCGTAGGCGATCTCCAGCACGTCGGTGCGGATGCGCTTAAGCGTCGCCGGCTTGGCCATGCTTGCCTCCGTAAGCAGCCCGGCAAGACTAGGCGGAATTGCCCCGGCTTGCCATGCGTCAACCGCTTGCCGGCAGCGCCGCAGGCTCTACAGTCGCCGCTCATGCTGCCGGTCGATGCCGCTCTCCCTGCCCTGCTTGCCGCGCTTGCCGACGGGCGCAATGCCGTGCTGGTGGCGCCGCCGGGCGCCGGCAAGACCACGCGGGTGCCGCCGGCGCTGCTGCAGGCCGGCTGGGCGGCCGGGCGCAGGATCATCGTGCTGGAGCCGCGCCGGCTGGCGGCGCGTGCGGCGGCCGAACGCATGGCCGCGGAGCGGGGCGAGCGGGTCGGCGACAGCATCGGCCTGCGCATGCGGGCGCAGTCGCTGACCGGCCGGGCGACGCGCATCGAGGTGGTCACCGAAGGCGTCTTCGCCCGCATGATCCTGGCCGACCCGGCGCTCGACGGCATCGCCGCGGTGATCTTCGACGAATATCACGAGCGCAGTCTCGATGCCGATCTCGGCCTGGCGCTGGCGCTGGACGCGCAAGGCGGCCTGCGCGAGGATCTGCGGCTTGTCGCCATGTCGGCGACGCTGGACGGTGCCCGCGTGGCGCGGCTGCTGGCCGACGCACCGCTGGTCGAAAGCGCCGGCCGCGCCTTTCCCGTTGCCACGCATCACCTCGGTCGCGACGTTCATCGGCCGCTGGAACAGGCGGTGGCGGATGCGGTTCTGACGGCGCTCCGCGGCGGCGACGGCAGCCTGCTGGTGTTCTTGCCCGGCGCGCGCGAAATCCGCCGCACCGAAAGCCTGCTGCGCGAGCGGTTGAGCGATCCGTCGATCATGCTGGCGCCGCTCCACGGCACCATGGATTTCGCCGAACAGCGCCGCGCCATCGAACCGGCGCCGCCGGGCCGGCGTAAGATCGTGCTGGCTACCTCGATCGCCGAGACCAGCCTGACCATCGAAGGGGTGCGCATCGTCGTCGATTGCGGCCTGGCGCGGGTGCCGCGTTACGACCCCGCCAGCGGCCTGACCGGGCTTGCCACCGTGCGTGTCTCGCAGGCCGCGGCCGAACAGCGCCGAGGCCGCGCCGGCCGCACCGAGGCCGGCGTCTGCTATCGCCTCTGGGCGGAAGAGGAGACGCGGGCGCTCCAGCCTTTTGCCACATCGGAAATTCTCGAAGCCGATCTGGCGCCGCTGGCGCTGGCGCTGGCCGAATGGGGCGTGCAAGAGCCTTCGGCGCTCCGCTGGCTCGATCCGCCGCCGCCGGCCGCCTTCGCCGAGGCCCGCGGTTTATTGCGCGATCTCGGCGCGCTCGACGCCGAAGGCCGCATCACCGCCGGCGGCCGCGCGCTGGCGCGGCTGCCGTTGCCGCCCCGGCTGGCGCATATGCTGCTCGCCGCAGCGCCCGAGGAGACTTGGCTTGCGGCCAGGCTTGCCGTGCTGCTGACCGAGCGCGGCCTCGGCGGCGGCGATGTCGACCTGCGCCATCGGCTTGCCGCCTTCGACACCGATCGCTCGCGCCGCGCGAGTGACGCGCGACGCCTGGCGGCCGGTTGGCAGCGATCGGTCGGCGGCGAAAGCCAGGCCGGCAACAGCATGCGCGCCGGCGCGGTGCTGGCGCAGGCCTATCCCGACCGCATTGCCGAGGCGCGCCCGGGCCGGGCCGGCGAATTCCGCCTGGCCAACGGCCGCGGCGCCATGCTCGATCCAACCGACGCTCTTGCCGGCGAAGCCTATCTCGTGGCCGCCGAGCTGGTCGGCGGTGTCACGCGCGGTCGCATCACTGCCGCGGCGCCGATCTCGGTCGCGGAAATCGAAGCCGATTTCGCCGCAGCAATCGTTGTCGCCGACGAGGTGCGTTTCGATACGACGACCAAGTCGGTGCGGGCGCGCCGGCTGCGCCGCCTCGGCGCGCTGGTATTGCAGGAGATGCCGCTGGCGCGGCCGGAGCCGGCGGCCGTGACAGCGGCGCTCGGCGACGGCATCCGCGCGCTCGGCCTCGACGCCTTGCCCTGGACCGACGAGCTCAATCGCTGGCGCGAGCGGGTTGCCTTCCTGCGTCGTCTCGACGGCGAGGATTGGCCCGATGTCGGGACGTCGGCCTTGGCCGCGACGCTCGACCGCTGGCTGTTGCCTTATCTCGTCGGCAAGCGGGCGTTGAACGAGATCAGCGCCGGCGATCTGACCGTGGCGCTGCATGGCCTGCTGCCGCATGCATTGCAGCGCCGCCTGGACAAGGCGGCGCCGCCGACATGGATGGCGCCGTCGGGGCGCGCCCATGCCGTCGACTATGCGGCCACGGGAGGCCCGACGGTTTCCGTACGCGTGCAGGAACTCTTCGGTCTCGGCGAACATCCCCGCATCGCCGAGGGCCGCGAACCGCTGACTCTGGCCTTGCTGTCGCCGGCGCAGCGGCCGGTGCAGGTGACCCGCGACCTGCCGGGCTTCTGGCGCGGTTCCTACCAGGCCGTGCGGGCGGAGATGCGCGGCCGCTATCCCAAGCATCCCTGGCCGGACGATCCGCTGCGCGCGCCGCCGACCACGCGTGCGAAACCGCGCGGCTGACGCTCTGCGTCAACGTGCCGCTGCGGCCTGCAAGGCGGCGGCAAGGCCGGCGGCCGGGCTGGTCAGGGGCCGGCCGGCGCGGCAGAGCGCGGCGGCGCCGGCCATGGAGGCCTGCGCCAGCGCCACGACCTCGGCGCCGGCGGCATAGGCCGCATCCGCCGCACCCGCCACCAGCGCATGATAGCGCTCGATTTCGCCGGCCTTGAAGGCGTCCCAGGCGCCGGGTACCAGGCGAATGTCGAGTTTGTCCTGGCTGCCGCCGGCCGCGGCCGCGAAGAGCGCGCGGGTCGGCTCGACCGTCGTTGCCGCGGCGCAGAGCACGGCAAGCCGCCCGCCCGTGGCCAGCGCCTCGCGCGCCAGGGCGGCGTCGACGCGCAGTACCGGCACCGGCGTCCGGCTGGCCACCTCGGGCGCCACGGGGCCGAGGGTCGAGCAGGTCAGCAGCACTGCATCGGCACCCTCGGCGAGGCGATGAAGCAGGGCGGCCGTCTTCGCCGCGACCGCCGGCGTCATCCCGCCGGCGGCCTCGGCCGCTTGCAGCAGGTCGGCACGGACCAGGTGTGTGAGATTTGCTCCGAGCGCTGCCGCCGCGCCATCGAAGACGGCGACGTTGCTCTCGGCCGTATGCAGACAGGCGATAGCCATGGCTCACCATCGCGTCCGGCCCGCGGCAGGACAACGGCTAAGATTCCGCTTGCATAAATTTACAGCGTTAATTTACACTGTTTACGAAATCGCAGAGAGCATGCCGTGCCGCGCAATCTGTCCGATTCGGATGTCGCCGAGTTCCGCCAGCGCCTGTGCGAGG
>DATKQA010000712.1:0-3637 GCA_035523835.1 Candidatus Sulfotelmatobacter sp. | reverse complement strand
CCGATCAGCCCGTTGGCGACTTCGTTGATGGTGCCATCGCCGCCGGCGGCGACCACGACATCGCAGGTGGCGGGATCGATCCGTTGCGCCAGCCGGGTGGCATCGCCGGCCGCCGTCGTGGTCTCGACCCGCACGTCGCCGCCGTTCCGGCAGAGCCGCGCGACGACCGCGCGCAGGCGGCCGCGGCGTCGCGAACCAGCCAGCGGATTCACGATAATGACAATCCGCCTACGCGGCGCGGCGGTGGCAGTTTTCGAATTTTGCATTGAATCTGTCAAGGGAGAGCATTCGACGCAAATAATTGAACGATCTCTGTTTCAGATTTATTACATCTATACATGAAAATTTCACAAATCCATATCTTGTATCCTGGCATTTTTTCTCTACAAGTTGCAATGCAGAATAGTATTTCTTGAAGTCGAGGCATTCAGATGGACGGGATGAGTGAGCCGATCCGGTATCGCTCGATCTGGATTTCCGACATCCATCTTGGAACGCGCGGCTGCAAGGCGGAATACCTGCTCGATTTCCTGCGCCAGACCGAGAGCGAATACCTCTATCTCGTCGGCGATATCATCGACGGCTGGCGGCTGAAGCGTTCCTGGTTCTGGGCGCAGAGCCACAACGACGTCATTCAGAAGCTGCTGCGCAAGGCGCGCAAGGGCACCAAGGTCATCTACGTGCCCGGCAACCACGACGAGGCGCTGCGCGACTATGTCGACCTGCAGTTCGGCGGCGTCACCGTGCTGCGCGACACCGTCCACGAAACCGCCGCCGGCAAGCGGCTCCTGATCATCCACGGCGACGAGTTCGACGGCATCGTGCGCTACGCCAAGTGGCTCGCGTTCCTCGGCGACCGCGCTTACGAGCTGGCCCTGCAACTGAACCACTGGTTCAACGTGGCGCGCCATCGCCTCGGCTATCCCTATTGGTCGCTCTCCGCCTTCCTGAAGCACAAGGTCAAGAATGCGGTCGAGTATATTTCCAACTACGAAACCGCCATCGCCGACGAGGCGCGGCGGCGCAAGGTGGACGGCGTCGTCTGCGGCCACATCCACCAGGCGGAGATTCGCGACATCGACGGCATTCTCTACTGCAACGACGGCGACTGGGTGGAAAGCTGTACCGCCCTGGTGGAGCTGCCCGACGGCCATCTGGAGCTGCTGCATTGGGCAAGGAGCCGCCGCCCGGCGGACGTCCCGGCCGAGGCCCTCGTGCCGGCGGAATGAAGATCGTCATCGTCACCGACGCCTGGTATCCGCAGATCAACGGCGTCGTGCGCACCCTCGAAAAGATCGGCGAGGAACTCGGCGCCGTCGGCCACGACATCGAGTACATCACGCCGCAGCGCTTCGCCGGCGTGCCCTGTCCGACCTATCCCGAGATCAAGCTCTGCTGTGGCGTGCGCCGCCGGCTGGCGCGGCTGATCGACGGCTTCCAGCCCTGCGCCATCCATATCGCCACGGAGGGACCGCTCGGCTATGCCGCGCGGCGCTATTGCCTCCGGCGGCGGCTGCCCTTCACCACCGCCTATCACACGCGCTTCCCCGAATATATCCGTGCCCGCTTTCGCGTGCCGGCGCGGCTCACTTACGCGCTGCTGCGGCGCTTCCATCGCCCTTCCGCGCGCATCATGGTGGCAACCGACTCGCTGCATGCGGAACTGACCCGGCACGGCTTCCGCAACCTCGTCACCTGGTCGCGCGGCGTCGATGTCGATCTGTTCCGCCCGCGCGACAAGAGCTTCCTCGACCTGCCGCGGCCGATATTCCTCTACGTCGGCCGGGTGGCGGTGGAGAAGAACATCGGCGCCTTTCTCGACCTGCCGCTGCCGGGCAGCAAGCTCGTCGTCGGCGACGGGCCGCAACTGGCGGAGCTGCGCGGCCGCTATCCCGGGGTCTGCTTCGCCGGCGCCCAGCACGGCGAGGCGCTTGCCCGCCACTATGCCGCGAGCGATGTCTTCGTCTTCCCGAGCCGCACCGATACCTTCGGGCTGGTGGTGCTGGAAGCGCTGGCCTCGGGCCTGCCCGTCGCCGGCTATCCGGTGACGGGGCCGATGGATGTGATCGGCGGGCAGGGCGTCGGCGTTCTGTCGGAAGACCTCGGCGCCGCCGCCCGGGCCGCCCTGGCGATCGCCGGCGCGGATTGCCGCCGCTTCGCGCTCGGCTATTCCTGGCGCGCCAGCGCCGAGCAGTTTCTGCACAACCTCGCACCGCTGCCGGCGGCCGAGAAGCAGGGCCGTTTCGCCGCCGCCTGGCGCTCGAAGAGTGCCGCCATACCGGGCGGTTGAGATTAGCCGGCGGCCTGCTGCCGTGCCCCGGCCAGCCGATAGCGCCCGACGACGCGGAACGGCGCCGACCGCGTCGGCTGCTGAAACAGGCTGACGGCGTCGATGCGTAAGGGGTCGCGGCAGAGCGGCACGGCCATGCCCTGCAGGATGTCGCCGACCAGGGAGCGCTCCTCGCCGCTGAGGCGCCCGGTCAACGTCATGTGGAAGCGGAATTCCTCCATCACATAGGAATAGCCCCAGCGCCGGAGCAGAACCTCCTGCACCGGCGTCAGGCCGGCGCGCCGGCGCTTGGCGAGCTCCGCCGCGGCGGGCGGTGCGCGGAACGGATCGAGCTCGGCCACCGCCGCCGCTGCCAGCGCCTGCATCGCCGGGCAGGGCTCCGACAGCACCAGGGCCCAGAAGCCGCTGATATTGGCGAGCTTGAGCGGCGGCGCTTGGAAGGCCGGCTGCATCTCGGCGAAATCGGCGACGGCGCGGAACAGCGCCCGTTCGTCGCTGCCCTCGGCCAGCACGAAGGGCGGCTTCAGGGTAGCGTGAAAGCCGTAGTGACGCGGCTCGGCGGTGATGGCAGCGAGACGCTGCGGCGGCAGGTCGGCCAAGGCCGGCTGCGGCAGAAAGGCGCCGCTCGCCACGTCATAGCCGAGCCATCGGCGGCCGAAGCGGGCGAGCGCGCTGCCGCGCTCCGGCGCGAAATAAAGGGCGTAGCGCGCTTCCGCTTCGGACATGTCAGGCCGGGCGCAGGCTCGCCTCCAGATGGCGACGGAAATGCGGCAGATCGGGCGTCGGCCGGCCGGATTCCTTTGCGCAATCGTCCCAGCGGCGGAGCTCGACGGCGGCGGCGGCATGCGGCAGGCCGATGAAGCTCTTGGCGAGGTCGGCGGGGAACGGTCCGCCCTGCAGTTCCAGGCTGCGCACCGAGGCCGGCGACAGCGTGCCGAAATAGCCGGGATCGACGGCGCAGAGATAGCGCTTGGCATCGACGTGCAGCCGCACCGGGCCGGTCACGTCCTCCGCGAACCACTGGCCGAGCCAGTCGCGGCCGCGTACCTCGTGGCGGTCATCAAGGCCGCGCGCGGCGGGATTGCGGCCGAGGCCGTGGATCATATGGCCGAAGTCGTGCAGCAGCGCGGCGGCGACGAGCGCGGAAGGGGCGCCGGCGGCCTCGGCCAGCGCCGCGCTTTGCAGCGCGTGCTGGAGCTGGGTGACGCGTTCGCTGCCGTAGTCGGCGCCGCCCTTGGCCTGGAGGATGTCGAAGATCCGTTCGATGGGGGTCATGCCTGCCTCGCTCGTCGATTGATCTAGGCGATCCGCTCGCCACCGCGCCAGACCTGGCGCACCACCGGCAGC
>DATKQA010000711.1:0-2292 GCA_035523835.1 Candidatus Sulfotelmatobacter sp. | reverse complement strand
GTTAGAGAATCTTGTACACGTCGTAGCGCACGCCGCTATTGCCGTTGACGCGGAGCGGAATGCCATAGCCGACGCACACCGCCTGATTCAGCGCGGCATAACGTTCGTCGGCGGTTTCGAAGAACACCGCGACGCGGAAATAATATTCCTTCGGGTCGAGTGTCTCGGGTTCGGCGAATTTCGCCATCACCTGGCGCGACGCGCGCAGCACGCCGCGATATTCCATCTGGATCAGCGCTTCGTCGTGCGTCCGCAACGCGAGGCGCACATCGGGAATGGCGGCGCCGTCCGCCAGCACCAGCAGGTGATCGGAGCCGCCCAGCACGTCGCCGCGCATGAACGGCCCGTCGAACGTCCCCGACTTGACGAAGCCGATGCCGCGCTTGCCGCGCGGCGTTTTGCCGAATTGCAACAGCGGTGTCGGCTCCATGACGAAGCGGGCGATCAATTCGGCGTCGAGCGTGGTGGTGGCCATGGTCAAAACCCCTTGCGCCGCAGCCATTCGCCTTGCGCCTCGACCGATTCCTGCATCTTGTCCGGCTGGCCGAAATAATAATGGTTGGCGCCCTGGATCACGTGGCGCTCCTTGTCGGCGTGCATCACCGCGTTGAAGATCGCGTCGGCGTGCGCCGGCGTGCAGGCATCGTCGGCCGTGTTCACGATCTGGAACACCGGCACCGAGATTTTCGGCCCGGAATTCGGGCCGTCGGCGCGGGCATCGTCGTAGGACCATTGCGACAGCCACGAGCGCAGCGACGAAAATCGCGCGAGGCCGGCGGGCGTGTTGTTGACCACTTTCGGATCGCCCATGAAGCACGTGCCGACCTTGCGGTCGTTGGGGTCGATGGTGCCGTCGTACCATTTCGGCTCCGCCATCGTGCCTTCGACGACGAAACACTGTTCGTCCGCCGTGAGGCCGCGCTTCTGAAAATCCGCATAGCGTTCTTTCACCCACGCCGTGATCCGCCGGTTGCGCGCCAGTTGCGCCGCGCGGAAGTCCTTGAGCCAGGCGCGGTCGTAAGGCGGTTTGGGACCGTCTGCGTGATAAATGTCGAGTGCCACGTCGCGCTTATGCGGATTGGCTTCGTCGGCGATCGACGGGTCGAGCCATTCCGTCAGGGTGCGATGGCGGCTCATATGCGCGGCCAACTGCATCACCGCGTCGGCCGGCGGCAATTGGGCCCGCGTCAGATCGTATTCCTCGCCGGCGGGCGTGTGGGTGATCGAGGGATGCTCGGCCTCGGCCTGATAGAACATCGACAGCGAGCCGCCGCCGGACCAGCCGGCCAGCACGATCTTCTCGTAGCCGAACTTTTCCTTGGCATGGCGGATAGTGGCGCCGAGATCGTAGGCGACCTTTTCCATGATCAGGGTCGAATCGTTATGGGGATAGCGGCTGGCGACGGTGATGACGTGCCAGCCGTTTTTCGCCATCGCGATCGGCATCGGCAGGTAGTTCTGCACGCCGGTCGGATGCATGTAGATCAGCACGGTCTTGGAGGGCGCCTCGCGCGGGCGCAGCAAATGGCCTTCGAGCGAGACCCAGCCGATGCGCCCGGCATAGGTCTCCTTGAACGCCGATTTTTCCTCGAACAAGACCAGGAACGGCACCCGGTCGTACTGGTGAGTGCCTTTGCCGGTCGTGCTGCCCTGGGTCGCTGCGGTCGCCATTGTTTCCTCCCTTCGACATCCGCCACCATAGCGTCCGGCGACGGGAAATTGCTATATTGTCGCCGACAAACGGGATGGACGCGCGACAATGACTCCCGAGGAAAACGATCTCCTGTGCCGGGTCGAGGGCGACGCCGTCATGGGACAGCTCTTCCGCCGCCACTGGCTGCCGGCCTGCATGGCGGAAGAGGTTGCCGAGCCGGACGGCGCGCCGGTGCGCACCCGCATGCTGGGCGAGGACCTGGTCGTGTTCCGCGACAGCAAGGGCCGGCTCGGGGCGCTGGCCGAGAGTTGTCCCCATCGCCACGCCTCGCTCGCCTTCGGCCGCAACGAGGAATGCGGCCTGCGCTGCCTCTATCACGGCTGGAAATTCGACGTGGCGGGCAACGTGATGGAAATGTCCTCCGAGCCGGCGGACAGTCCGATGCTGAAGCGGGTGAAGCAGAAATCCTATCCGGCGCGCGAAGGCGGCGGTTTCGTCTGGCTCTATATGGGTCCGCCGGAAACCATGCGCGACTTCGAGCCGCCGGCCTGGGCGCCGACGCCGGATGCCAGGATCAGCATCGTCAAGATTCACACCGCTTGCAATTGGGCGCAGGTGCTCGAAGGTGCCATCGATTC
>DATKQA010000710.1:0-6385 GCA_035523835.1 Candidatus Sulfotelmatobacter sp. | reverse complement strand
TGGAATCCGACACCAGGCGGTGACGCCAGCCGGCAATGGCGCCGGCCGCGTCGCGGCCGGCTGCGAGATGCTGCGCCGCGAGCGGACGCAGCTTGTCGTGGCGGAGATCGTCCTCGCGGCTCCAGGTCAGCTTGACCGGCTTGCGCGCCGCGCGCGCCAGCAGCACCGCGTCGACGACGAAATCCTGGTCCAGCCGGCGGCCGAAGCCGCCGCCGAGCAGGGTCGTGTGCACGGTCACCTTGTCGGGCGCCATCTGCAGCGCCGCGGCGACGGCGGCCTGCGCCAGCGACGGCGCCTGGGTCGGCGCCCAGATGTCGGCGCTGTCGGCATCGACCTTGGCGGTGGCGTTCATCGGCTCCATGGTGGCGTGGTAGACGTGATCGGTCAGATAGGTGGCCGAAAGCGGCTTCGCCGCGGCCAGCGCCGCCGCCGCGTCGCCGGACTTGTGCACGTCGACGCCGGCCCGGCCCAAATCCTCGGCGATGGCGGCGAATTCCGCCAGCACGCTCTCGCTGTCATAGGTTGCGGCCTTGGCGCCCTGGCTCCAGGTCACTTTCAGAAGCGCCCGCGCCTTCTCCGCCGCCTCCATCGTGGTGGCGAGCACGCCGACGCCATAGGGCAGCGGCACGACCAGCTCGACGCCCTTGACCTTGCGCGCGGCGCTGTCGTCGAGCGCGCCGAGCTCCATGCCCGGCCCGGCGAGCGGCGCGCGCAGCACGCTGGCGAACAGCATGCCGGCGACCTCGGTATCCAGGCCGAACTTGGCGGTGCCGTTGATCTTCGCCGGCACGTCGATGCGCAGCAGCGGATGGCCGATCAGACGGCAGCGCGCCAGCGGCTTGAGCTCTGCCGCCGTCACCTTCGGCAGTTCCGTCGGCACCTTGGCGAACCGGGCGATGTCGCCATAGCCGATGTGCCGGTTGGAGGGGCGATGCAGCACCGTGCTCGGCTCGGTGCCAAGCTCGCCGACCGGCACCTTCCATTCCGCGGCGGCCGCCTGCAGCAGCACCGCCCGCGCCTGCGCGCCGGCCAGGCGCAGCAGCGTGTAATAGCCGGCCAAGGTGCGGTTCTCGCCGGTGATCATCCGCCCGCCGAACAGCGGGTTGCCGAAGGCCCGGGCATCCGACGGCGCCGGCACCACGCGCACGTGATGCCAGTCGGCGTCGAGATCCTCCGCCACCAGCACCGGCAGCGCGGTCGTCACGCCCTGGCCCATCTCCGCCGCCGGACAGGCGATGACGACATAGCCGCTGCTCTCGATGGTGATCCAGACGTTGGGTTCGAGCTTCGCCGGCGTCTCGGCCGGGGCCGCCTCGCCCGGCACGGCCAGAAAGCGCACGCCGAGCGCGAGGCCGGCGCCGGCGACGATGAAGCTGCGCCGGGTGAGCGGGCGGGCGATGAAGGCCGGGGATCGCACCGTCATCGCCTCAGCTTTCGCTGGCGGCGCGCTGGACGGCGCGCAGGATGCGGTTGTAGGTGCCGCAGCGGCAGATGACGCCGTTCATCGCGGCGACGATCTGCTCGCGGCTCGGCTTCGGCGTCTGCTTCAGCAGCGCCGCCGCCTGCATGAGCTGGCCGGACTGGCAATAGCCGCATTGCGGCACCTGCTCGGCGATCCAGGCGCGCTGCAAGGATCTGGCAAGCTCGGGGGCCAGGCCCTCGATGGTGGTGATCGCCTTGCCTTCGACCGCCGAGACCGGCGTGGTGCAGGCGCGGACCGCGGCGCCGTCGACATGCACGGCGCAGGCGCCGCACGCCGCGATGCCGCAGCCGAACTTGGTGCCCGTCAGCTTCAGATGCTCGCGGATCACCCAGAGCAAAGGCGCGTCCGCCTCGGCCGTCACTTTCACCGGCCGACCGTTGATGGTGAATGCCGCCATGCCATCTCCCCCTCGGACGCGATCGCGGAACGCCGCGCCCGCCGCCTACTGACCGGTAAAGTTCGGTTTGCGCTTGCCGATGAAGGCCGCCACCGCCTCCTTGTGGTCGGCGGTCAGATGCATCATGCCCTGCACCGCCGCCGACATTTCCAGCACCGTGTCGAGCCGGCTGTGCTGGCCTTCGCGGAGCAGCCGCTTGGCCAGGCGCACCGCCTGCGGCGGATTGGCGGCGATGCGCAGCGCCAGCGCCTTCGCCGCCGCCAGCAGCTCGCCGTCCGGCACCACGCGCGAGACCAGCTTGCAGGCAAGCGCCTCCGCCGCATCGATGGCATCGCCGGTGAAGGCCATCTCGCAGGCCTTGGAATAGCCGACCGCGCGCGGCAGCAGCCAGGCGCCGCCGTCGCCGGGGATCAGGCCCATCTTGACGAAGCTCTCCGCGAATTTCGCGCTCGCGCCGGCGATGCGGATGTCGCACATGCAGGCGAGGTCGCAGCCGGCGCCGATCGCCGGTCCGTTGACCGCGGCGATCATCGGCACTTCCAACGTCTCGAAGGCGAGCGGGATGCGCTGGATGCCGCGCGTATAGTTGCGCCGCGTGTTCAGCGGCTGCGCGTCGTTCAGGCCGCCGCGCTCGCCCATCTTCTTGACGTTGCCGCCGGAGGAAAAGGCCGAGCCGGCGCCGGTCAGGATGCCGACCCGCACGCTGCTGTCGGCATTCAGCCGCGCCAGGGCATCGACCAGGGCGTCGATGACCTCGAGATCGGAAATGGCGTTGCGGATGTCCGGTCGGTTCAAGGTCAGGGTGACGACGTGACCTTCCTGCTGGTACAGCACCTGCTCGCTCATGAATGCCCCATGCTCGTGCCGCGATCGGCTGTGGTGAAGATGGCGATAGGCTTAAGCCGAGGTGCCGGTCATCAGCGGCCAGAGCTGGTCCGGCCCGGCCTTGGCGATGCGGCGGCCGATCTGCTCCTGCCAATAGGCATCGCCGCCGAACTCGCTGCGCCAGGACCACAGGCGCCGGGTGCTGTGATGCAGCATGTGCTCGTGGGTGAAGCCGATGGCGCCGTGCACCTGGTGCGCGATGCCGGCGCCGATCGAGGCCGCCTCGCCGACGCGCGCCTTGGCCACGGCGATGGCGAAGCCGGCGTCGGCGCCCCGCCCGCGAAACTCGTAGGCCGATTCGACCGCCCGGCCGGCCGCCGCCACCTGTCCGGCGAGCACGGCAAGCTGCTGCTGCACCGCCTGGAACTTGCCGATGGGGCGGCCGAACTGCGAGCGCTCGCCGGCATAGCGGACGGCGAGATCGAGGACGTTCTCCAAGGCGCCGAGCATCTGCGCCGCCCGCGCCAGCGCGCCGGCCGCCTGCAGGCTGGCCGCGGTCTCCTTGCTTGGCGCCACCGCCTCCGCCGCCAGCTTGACCTTGTCGAAGCCGAGGTCATGGCGCGGCTCGCCGGCCAGATTGCGCCCGGCTTCACTGGCAAAACCGCGCGCCGGCAGCAACGCCACGAGCGCGCCGGAAGGCCCGTCGGCCAGCACGGCGATATGCCCGACCGATGCCGCCCAGGGCACGCGCCGGGCGGTGCCGGAAAGCGACCAGCCGCCGCCGTCCTTGCTCAGGACAAGATGATCGCCGCGCTGCACCGGCGCCACGCTCAGCGCGCCGAGCGGCACCCGCAGGCCGGCGGAAGCGAGCAGCCAGCCGGCCAGCATGGTCTCGGCCAGGGGCACCGGCGCGGCAAAGCGCGCGGCAGTGCGCAGCACGGCAAGCTCGTCGCCCGGCGCGCCGCCGGTGCCGCCGGCCGCCTCCGGCACGGCGGCAAGGGTGAGGCCGGCGTTCTCCAGCGCCGCCCAGAGCTTCTCCGGCCAGACCCCCGCTTCGGCCTGGTCGAGAAGCTCGCGCGTCACCGCCTGGGCGAGCAGGCGGGTCGCGGCGTCGGTCAGGATATTGCGCGTATCGCTCATCGCAGGCCGAGCCCCCGGGCAATGATGCCGCGCAGGATTTCGCGCGTGCCGCCGCGGATGGAGAAGGACGGCGCCGCCAGGATGGTCTGCGCCAGGGTGGCGAGGAAAACGTCCGCCGTCTTCACGTCGGGCTCGCCTTCGATCAGGTTGCGGGCGACCTCCGGCACCTCCTGCTCGAACAGGGTGCCGAGGTCCTTGACCACCGCCGCCTCCAGCTCGGGCGTCGCGCCGGCCTGCAGCATGCCGGCGACCGACAGCGACATGCGCCGGAGCGTGAAGAGATGCGCGACCAGGCGGCCGAGGGCGACGGCGGCGCGCTCCGACGGGTTGGGGCCGATGGCGCGGATCAGTTCCACGATCAGGGTGAAGGCCGAGAGCAGGCGTTCGGGGCCGCTGCGCTCGAAGGCGAGCTCGTTCATCACCTGGCGCCAGCCGTTGCCGACCGTGCCGACGACGCGGTTGTCGGGAATGAAGAAGTCGGTGAACACCACCTCGTTGAAGTGATGCTGCCCGGCCAGGTTCTTGATCGGCCGGATCTGCACGCCGGGCTGCTTCAGGTCGACGATGAATTGCGTCATGCCCTCGTGCCGATTGTCGTTCTTCTCGGCCGTGCGGCAGAGCAGGATCATGTAGTCGCAGCGGTGCGCATTGGAGGTCCAGAGCTTGGTGCCGTTGACCGACCAGCCGCCGTCGACCTTGCTGCCGCGGGTGCGGATCGAGGCCAGGTCGGAACCGGAATCCGGTTCGCTCATGCCGATGCAGAAATAGCATTCGCCGGCGGCGATCCTGGGCAGGAAGGACTTGCGCTGCTCCTCGCTGCCGAAGCGCAGCAGCAGCGGGCCGCTCTGCCGGTCGGCGACCCAGTGCGCGCTCACCGGCGCGCCGGCGGCGAGCAATTCCTCGAGCAGGACATAGCGCTCCAGCGCCGTGCGCTCATGGCCGCCATATTGCTTCGGCCAGGTCATGCCGATCCAGCCGCGGCGGCCCATCTTGCGGCTGAACTCCGGATCGACGGCGCTCCAGGTGTCGCTGCGCGGCGGCGCGTTGGCCAGCTCGTGCCGGAGAAAGGCGCGCACCTCGTCGCGCAGGGCCTCGGCCGCCGGCGGCAGCTCGATCGGCTCGAAGGTGAAGGTCTGCATGCTCATCGGAAGGCCCTGTGCCTTGTCCCATCCCCGGGGTCTGCGGGCAACCTTAACACCCGCCGGCGCAGGGTCAAACGCAGGCGCGCCCGGGCTTCATCATGCTCAGATGCGGAAGCGTCCGAGCTCGTAGCCGGCCTGGTCGAGATCGCGGAGAAATTCGTCGCCGTTGAAGTAGCGCCATTCGGCCTCGCGCTGATCGGTGAGCGAATCGGCCGCGCGCAGCTCGGCATCGACATGGCCCGGGTGGCACATGACCAGCGGCTGCCGGCCCTTGCCGCGGAGGAAGCGGCGGAAGCGTGCGGCAAAGGGCACGCGGTTGGACAGGTCATAGACGCCGCGGAAGCTGTCGTTCGCCGGCAGGCGCATCTGGCGCACCCGCCGGGTGAAGCCGCGCCCCAGCAGCGCGACGATGAAAGCCCGGCCGAGGCCGGCGCGGCGCGCCAGCATTGCCGAGAGCGGTTCGGCGCAAAGCCGCACATAGCCCTGCCCGCGCAGCCGGCGCGACAGCAGATTCAAGGTCACGTCGCGCACCACCGGAAGCTGGTGCACGTGCTGGTGCCCGTCGAGAAAGGCGGGCATATGACCGAAAGCCTGCTCGAAGGCATCGACCTGGCGCTCGAACTCCGCCGCCACCTCGTGCCGATCCAGGCTGCGCAAGAGCGCGCGGCGCACGATCTTCGGCAGTTCCGGCAGGCGGCCCTTCGGCGCCGTATGCGGCATGGGGCCGAGCGGCGCGAAATGCGTCAGGGTCAGGTGCAGGCCGACGTCGACCTTGCCGGCGAAGGGCGCGAGCCAGGCGGCATGCTCGCGCCAGAACGGGCTGGCGCTCATGCAGCTCGTCGCGCTGAGCCGGCCGCGGGCGATGAGCTCGAGAATGCCGCGGCTGACGCCCGGCGCCATGCCGTAGTCGTCGGCACAGAGCACCAGGCGGCGCGGTTGCGTGCCGTTCACGGGCGCACCTCGACGATGGCCGCGTCGATCGCCCGGCCGAGCCGTGCGACGATCTCGCCCGTCTCGTCGGGTGAGACGATGAAGGGCGGCGCCAGCAGCACATGGTCGCCGCTCACGCCGTCGGCGCAGCCGCCGCTCGGATAGCAGAGCAGCCCCTCTGCCATGGCGGCCCGCTTGACCCGGGCATGCAGCTCGAGCGCGGCATCGAACGGCCGGCGGCTTGGGCGATCGGCGACCAGTTCGAGACCGAAGAAAAGGCCGCGGCCGCGGATATCGCCGACATGGGCGTGGTTGCCGAAACGCTCCTGCAAGGCGGCCGCGAGCGCTCTGCCGCCGCGCCGCACATCGGCCAGCAGGTCCTGCCCGGCGACGATCTTCTGCACCGCCAGCGCCGCGGCGCAGGCGACCGGGTGGCCGAGATAGGTATGGCCATGCTGGAAAGCGCCG
>DATKQA010000709.1:0-3189 GCA_035523835.1 Candidatus Sulfotelmatobacter sp. | reverse complement strand
CGCCGAGCCGCGCCACAGCGGCGACGAAGACGGCAGCGGAAACCGGCGGCAGGTCGGGCCAGGACGCGGGATCCGCCAGATCGAGGCGGACGTCGCCCGTGCCGGCGCGGCGGCTGGTGGCGACGACGGTCCGGCCGAGGCGGCGAAGCTCCGCTACCAGGCGGCGGCCGACCAGCCCGTCGCCGCCGACGACCAGAATGGGAAGCGGAGAGGCCACCCGGATAGTGCCGCCCGATCGGCCGGCCAGGTCAAGCGGTCTTCCGGCCGGTGCAGAGCGCAAGATAGTAGTGCGCCATCGGATAGAAGCCGGTGTGCACCACCTCGTCGTTCATCGAGAAGACGAAGACGTTGTGAAAGAAACGCTGCATCAGCCGCTTCAGGTCGGGACCGTGCTTGCAATTGACATGGCCGATCTTGCTCTGCGGCGAGGCGTGCGCTTGGCTGCTCAGGGAAGGCATGCCGACGATGCAGACGCCCTGCGGCTTCAGCGAGGCGGCCAGATTGCCGACGAAGCGGGCCTCCTGCTTCTCCTCGATATGCTCCAGCACGTCGAGGCAATAGGCGGCGTCGAAGTCGCCGGCCATCGGCCCTTCCAGCACGTCGTGCACGGCAAGATCCATCGGCCATTTCGGATCGAGGCGCGAGCGCGCGTCGGCGATGAACACGGGGTCGATGTCGGTGGCGGTGACATAGCCGACCTCGGCCTGCACGATGCGGGTGGCGAAGGCATCGGCGCAGCCGACCTCGAGCACGCGCGGCAGGCCGCTCAGCATCTTGGCGGCGAACTTGTAGCGCGCCATGACGAAGGCCAGCCGCTTCGGGTCGTCGTGCCAGACCTGGTTGCTCATCACGCCGAGGCGGGCGCGGCCGGCGGTCTCGTCGACCGTCAGGCACTCCTCGTACTGCTTTTCCTTGGTGCGCGCGATGCCGCTCATGCCTGCCGCCTCATTCGAAGAAGATGAATCCGAAATCGCCGTCGTAGCCCGCCTGGGCGAAGGTCCACTCCCATTCCGCCGGGGTCATGAAGGCGCGGCAGGTAAGCTGCCAATACATCAGGTTGGCCTTCTCGCGCTCGTCGCGATAGGCCTCGACGGTCAGGTACTTGGCGCCGAGGCCGACGCGCTGCATCTCCTTCAGCGCCGCATGCAGGTCATAGGCGTAGAGATTGTGGAAGGTGTTGATGGCGACGACGAAGTCGAAGCTCTTGTCGGCGAACGGCAGGCGGCTGGCATTGCCGACCTGCAGGAAGGGCTGCACTTCCGCCTTGGCGTTCTGGATCGCATAGGCCGAAATATCGATGCCCTTGATCTCGGCGCCCGGCAGCAGCCGGGCGAATTCGTAGAGCAGGAAGCCCTTGCCGCAGCCGATGTCGAGGATGCGCGCGTTGGCGTCGAGCCCATAGTGGCGGATCATCTCCTCGGCGATCGGCCGCCAGCGGCCGTCGTAGCGCATGCCGCCATAGCCGTAGCGGCGGTCGCCGTCCCAATAGTCGTAGCCGAAGTTGGCGGCGATCTCGGCGCATTCCGCCTTGTCGTGCTCGACCACCCGCTGCAGATAGTTCCGCTTCGTGGCGGTGTGCACGCGGGTGATGAAATCGACGGCGCTCATGCGTTGAGGCCTGCCGGCAGCGCGGTCACGGCAAAGCGGTCGACCATGAAAATGTCCTCCAGCATGGCGACGTCCTCCGGGCTGCGCACGGCCATGCCTTCGAGCGCGCCATGCAGGCTGCCGCCGGCGGCGAAGATGCGCTCGTAGACCTGGCGCCGGCGGGCGCGTTTCTGCGGCAGCATGAACAGGCTGTAGCAGATCACGCCCTCGACATGGGCGAGTTCGTTGAGCACGGACTCCAGCACCATGTAGCAGCCGGGCATGGCATATTCGGTGGCGCTCAGCAGATAGGGCAGCTTGGCGCGCTGGGCATAGTCGCGCACCACCAGGTTCTGCACATGCTGCGGCTGCGCCAGGCCGCGTACCGGCCGGCTGGATATGTAGCCGCGATAGCCGAAGCGGTTACTCATGCAACCCCTCGGGAAATTCGTAGGCCATGGCCAGCCGGGTGGCGGCGCGCATGGTGATCGGCTCGAAGAATTCGCCGAGCCGCTTGCCGGCATAGGGGCTGAACAGGCTCTTGAAGCGGCAGTTCATCGACCAGCGGCTGTCCGGCTCGCGGTTGACGACGTTGCCGTGCATCAGGTTCTGGCTGAACAGCAGCATGCTGCCGAAGGGCACCGTGAGCCATTTGAGATCCGCTTCGATGGCCTCGTAGAGGTCCTGCTCGCTCTTGCCTTGGAAGCGGCCGAATTCGGCCTCGACCTTGGCGCCCTTCTCGGGATGCAGCAGGTACATGCTCTTGGTGCGATGGCAATCGACCAGCGGCAGCCAGGCCACCACTTCGAACGGTGAATCGCCGTCCCAGACGTCGGCGTGGACGGCGAGCAGCGAACTGTCGTCGTTCGGGAGCTGGATCGAGAGGTTGAGCCGGCGCTGCATCACCAGCTCGTTGCCGACCAGGGCATCGAGCGCCGTGCGCGCCAGGCTGAAATAGGCCTTGCGCACCCAGGGCAGCGCATTGGTGCCGTTGATGGTATGCAGCCGGAGGTCGTTCAGCTTCTCCACCGTGACGTGGCGGTGGATGCCGTTCAGGAAGGCGCCGGCGTCCTCCGGCTTCGGCAGGCCGAGATGGGCCGCGGCGATGCCGGCCATGCTGTTGCGCAGCCGGTTGAGCTCGGGCATGTCCTCGACCGGCACGATGACATGGCCGTCGGCGAGGAAACGCTTGCTCAGCGCCGCCGCCTCGGCATCGAGGAAGCCGGTCAGCGGCTGCCCGACGAAGGCGTTCACGCGGCACTCCGCAAGGCCAGGGCGGCGACGCGGTCGGCAAGCTGGTCCGGCATCAGGCCGTAGTAGCGGAGCAGCTCGTCCTGGCTGCCGTACTTGTCCGGGAAGCGGTCGGGGATGCCAAGCCGGATCAGCGGCGGCGCGCGCCGCTGCAGCCTGTCGACGAAGACGTCGGCGACGGCGCTGCCGAGGCCACCGTTCAGCACATGCTCCTCGACGGTGATGACGCCTTCGACGGCGGTCGAGAGTGCCAGCAGCGCCGCCTCGTCCAGCGGCTTCACCGTATGCATGTGCAGCACGCCGCAGGGGATGCCGCGCTTGGCCAAGAGCTCGGCGGCGACCAGGGCGCGC
>DATKQA010000708.1:0-4124 GCA_035523835.1 Candidatus Sulfotelmatobacter sp. | reverse complement strand
TGGCGCCGAGCACCGCCGGCGCGTTGGCGGCATCGGGCCGGCCCGGCGTCACCGGCGCGGCGAGCGCGAGCGGCAGCACCGGCAGCGCGCGGGCGAAGGCAGGGGCGGCCTCGCCCGGCTGGGCGATGGCCTCGATGACGGCGGCGATGGCGAGGCGCTGCGCCAGCGCCGCCAGCCGCGCGGGATCGTCGAGCAGGAAGAAGGCCGGCAGCCGCGCCTCGCGCCGCCGCATCCAGGCCAGCAGCGCGATCTCGCCGCCGATGCCGGCCGGCTCGCCCATGGTCAGCGCCACGGGCGCGCGGGACCGGGCGCCGGGCATCAGCGGATCTCGACGATGGCGTCGCGCCGCAGGTCTCGCAGATAGCGGCGCGAAAGCTGCTCCAGCCGGCGGTTCAGCAGGGTCTGGCGCATTTCCTCCGGGGTCGGGATGGTGGCCTTCTTGTCGACCCGGTTGCAGAGCACGAGAATGCGGACGAAGTTCTCGTTGCGCATCGGCTGGGTCGCCTTGCCGACCTGCAGGTTGGCGACCAAGGGACGCACCGGCACCGGCATGTCGCCGAGGCGGACGTTGATCTCCTCGTTCGGCTGGTTGGAATGCAGTTCCTTGATCACCCGGCCGACGTCGTCGCAGCCCTCGACCGATTCGCTGATGCTGCTGGCCAGCGCGATGGTGGATTCCACCGCGTCCTTCGGCGCGTCCTTGGCCAGCGGCAGAATGATCTGGCGCATGGTGAGCTGCGCGTCCTCCGGCCGGAAGCCGGTGGCCTGGCGCCGCTCGCGCAACTGAATGATGTAATAGCCGCCGAGCGAGCGGATCGGATCGGAAATCTGGCCCGGCTGCATCTTGGCCAGCGTCGAATCGACCTCTTCCGGCAGGGTGCCGGCCTGCACCCAGCCGATGTCGCCGCCGGCCTGGGCGGTCTGGTCGCGGCTGAACTGGCGGGCGGCGGCGGCGAAATTGTTGTTGTTGTGCAGGTCGGCGACGATGCGCTGCGCCGAGGTCCTGACCGGCTCGTCCTGGTCGGGCGTGTCGACCGGCAGGAAGATCATCGACACCAGCGATTCCGGCTGGTCGCGATTGGCCTTCAGCTTGGCGATGGCGTCGGCGACGTCCTCGTCGCTGATGTCGATGGTCGGCGCCTCCTGCTCCTGCAGGATGCGCGACCAGGCGATCTCGGCGCGAAGCTGCGGGTCGAGCGCCTCCTTGCTGACGCCCTTGGCGGCGAGGAACTGCTCGAAGCGGCCCTTCTCGACGTGGTTCTGCTTCTCCAGCAGCGAATAGGCGCGGTCCATGTCGGCGTCGCTCACCTTGACGCCGAGACGCTTCGCCTCCTGCATCTCGATGCGCTCGTCGATCAGGCCGCGGATCACCTGCTCGCGGATGCGGGCGCGGTTCTGCGGCGTGTCCGGCTGGCCGGTGGAGCTGAAGATGAGCCGCATCCTGAGGTCCAGGTCGTGGGCCGAGATCACGTCGTCGTTCACCACCGCGGCGATGCCCTCGACGATGTTGGCGGAGGCCGGCGCGATCAGCACCAGCGCAACGGTGACAATCGAGAGCAGTCGGGCGAGCAATGTCATGGCATCCACGTTTGCGCTCGCCGCGGCCCGCGCAGGGCAGGGCATCTGTAGGTCGAGCGGCCGCTTGGGCAGGCCGCGACCTGGCGCGGCTCGGCGCACCATATAGCTTTCCGCCAGCGGACGGAAGAGGGGTTAAGCGGCCTCAACCGAGGTTCCGCAGCGTGACCTTCACGTTGAACGAGGTCGACGGCTGGATGCTCTCGTCGCGGATGTTCTGCCGCTCGAAGTTGAAGAATATGTCGATGCATTCGTCGGTGTAGTGCAGGCCGGCGGTAGTGTCGAGCGTGCCGGCGTTGTCGGTCGGATCGTTGCTGAGGTCGCGCAACCACGACGCGGTAAAGCGCCAGTAGCGGGTGAACTGCAGGTTAGTGCCGAGGCCGAGCTCCTGGCGCGCGCCGAACTGGGTCTGCGAAAGCTGGCTGTCGATCTGCACGTAGCTCACGGTGAAGCGGGCATAGAAGGGGCCGGCGCCGAGCGTGACCTCGTTCCGGTGCACCCGCAGGGTATCGTGGTCCATGCGGAAGCGGTTGGTGATATCGAGCCAGGGCGAGGGCACCACGCTGATGTGGCCGACGATATCCGACACCTGCTTGTCGAGGCCGGTGTCGATCGGAAAGGTGCTGTCGTCCTCGCGGGCGCGGATCGACTGGCCGACCAGCACGTCGGTATAGCCGCCGCTGAGCCCGTAGACGGCGCCGTGCACGCCGTAGCTCATGCGCTCGCCGCCCTCGTAGCGGTCGAGGCCGGGAAAGCGGATGATGGAGAACAGGTTGGTGTCGTCGAACTCGACGTTGCGGCTGTCCTCGTTCGGAATCTTCTGCGGATTGCCGCCGTTCGGCGTCGCCACGGCGGAGATGATCGGCTCGATCAGTTCCTGCACCGTGCCGCTCGAGCGCACGAAGGGATAGCGCCACTCGACGTAGGCGAGCGGCTCGACGCGGCCGGTGCCGCCGCTTTCGTGCACGAAGGTGGTACCGGTCGGATCGAGGCCGGGGCTCACGTCGTAGCCGTCGGCGCGGAGCTGCAGGCGGAAGTCGAAGACGTCGCCGGCCGGGGCCGTGTAGGGCAGGTTCCAGCCGACGGTGGAGGACAGCCGACGCGTCTCCTGGCCGCGCGTCCGGTAGATCGACAGCGCGTTGGCGTCGAGCGTGTAGTAGGCGCCGAAGCGGTTGGGCTCGCCGACCCGCTGGTATTGCAGGTAGGGCAGCACCAGCGGCGAGATGCCGGGCGAATCCTGCGGCAGCAGGCCCTGGAAGGCGAAGGCGTCGGCCTCGGCATAGGAGCGGCCGTGGAAGCCCTGCACGAAGGCATCCGAGGTCAGCGTGTCGAGATTGGAGAAATGGTAGCGCAGGAGATAGGTGTCGTCGGTCGCGCGGGCGAGGTCGAAGCCGGCCTTCCAGTCGTCGTCGAGATTGAAGCGGCCGGTGCCGAAGACGTGGCCGCGCACGTCCTCGTCGAGGGCGCGCTCGCCGGTTACGTTCGGATCGCCCTTGGTGAGGCTGGAATCGATGATGAAGCGGCCGTTGTCGGTGCGCTGGCGGTATTCCAGGAACATGAGCGGCGAGGTGTTGGTCATGAACCAGGGCTCGACGGTGAGGTCGGCGCTCGGCGAGATGGCGTAGTAGTAGGGCACCTTGGCGACGAAGCCGAGGTTGCTGTCGTGGCCGACGGTCGGTGCGAGGAAGCCCGACGAGCGCTTGACCGTGGGATCGGCGTTGGAAAAGTACGGCGTATAGAACACCGGCACGCCGTAGGCTTCCATCACCGCGTCGTGGTAGTAGATGCGCTGCTCGGCCTGGTCGTGGATGATCTTCACCGCCTTGATCTGCCAGAGCGGCGCCTTTTCCGGATCGGCCTTGCAGAGATCGCAGGGCGAATAGACGGCCTTGTCGAGCACGGTCAGGTTGGCGTCGGTGCGCGTGCCGGAATTGGCCGCGGCGCGCGAATTGTCCGCCAGCAGGAGCCGCATGTCGCGGGCGAAGCCGTCGCGCATCTGGTCGTGCAGCTCGACATAATCGGCGAACATCACCTCGCCGGTCGGCTCCATGATGGCGACGTTGCCGCTGGCGGTGACGACGCCGGTCTTCTGGTTGTAGGCGACGCTGTCGGCGAGCAGCACGCGGTCGCTCTGCGACAGCTCGACATGGCCGCGCGCGGTGACGATCTGGAGCTGCTGGTCGTACTCCACCTCGTCGGCCTTGACCAGGACCGGCGCCTCGCGGTTGTAGCGCTGGTGCTTCGCCGTCTCGGCCGCCCGGGCAACCTGCTGCTGGCAAAACATGATCAGCGCCAGAGTCGCCGCGATCCCCCCCCATCGCCGCGCCGCCGTCACGCTTCAGCCGTCCTCGAGGTGCATGAGGGTCGCAAGGCCGAGCAGCGAGCTCACCCCGGCCGGGATCCAGGCCGCCATCGGCACCGGTATGGTGCCGTTGGTGCCGAAGGCGAAGGCGATGTCGGAGACGAAATAGAGCAGGAAGCCGACGGTGGCGCCGCCGGCGAGCAGATAGCCGGTGCCGCCGCGCCGCGTCAGCCGGAGCGAGAAGGTG
>DATKQA010000707.1:0-5946 GCA_035523835.1 Candidatus Sulfotelmatobacter sp. | reverse complement strand
TGGTGCTGGAGAAGAACCCGGACTATTGGAACAAGTCGCGGCAGCATCTCGACCGCATCATTCTGAAGCCGCTGCCCGACGCCCAGGCGCGTTTCGCCAGCCTGCAGTCGGGCGAGGCCGACATCGTCTGGGACGACGAATACGACGCCGACAACATCCTGAAGGCCGAAAAGGACAAGTCGCTGAAGGTCCATACCTACGTCGGCTCCGGCGCGACGGTCTATGCCTTCAATACCAAGGTGGCGCCGTTCGACGACGTGCGCGTGCGGCAGGCGCTGGTCATGGCGCTCGACCGCAAGAAGATGTCCGAGGCCATCACCGACGGCCTGAGCCGCCCGGCGACCAATCCCTACGGCGACGGCTCCTGGGTGAAATGCAAGGACGACGGCGCGCTGCCCTATGATCCCGAGAAGGCCAAGGCGCTGCTCAAGGCCTACGGCAAGCCGGTCGACTTCAAGATGATCGTGACCGCCACGCCCCGCGGCCGCACCGTCGGCCAGGTCATGCAGCAGTTCTGGAAGCGGATCGGCGCCAACATGGAGATCGAGCAGGTCGACCAGGCGACCATCGTGCCGCGCGCCTTCGCCCGCCAGTTCCAGCTCACGCCCTGGCGCATCGTCGACCTGGCCGATCCCGATCCGCAGATGTTCGCCAACTTCCACACCGGCAGCCCGGTGGCATTGGCGAACTATTCCAATCCCGAGCTCGACAAGCTCCTGGAGCACGCGCGGGTGACCGCCGACCAGCAGAAGCGGACGGAGGACTATTGCGCCATCAGCCGCCTGATCAACAAGGAGGCGATCTGGTTCTGGACCTTCCAGAACACCTACTACGCCATCTCCAAGGCGAAGCTTAAGGGCCTGCCAAAGATGTACAGCGGCGTGATCGACGTGTCGGGCACCTGGCTGGAGTAACCCTCGGTGCTGAGTTTCGTCGGGCGTCGGCTGATTTACCTGGTGCCGGTGCTGCTGGCGGTGTCGTTGTTGACGTTCCTGATCGCCTCGCTGCTGCCGGGCGATCTGGCGTCGGTCATCCTGGCCGATCAGGCGACGCCCGAAACCTTGCGGGCGCTGCGCCACGACATGGGCCTGGACCAGCCGATCTGGTGGCGCTACCTGCTCTGGCTCGGCCATATCCTGCAGGGTGACTTCGGCCGTTCGTTCCGCACCGGCCAGACGGTGTGGCAGGCGATCAGCGAGCGCGTCCCGGTTTCGCTCGAGCTGATGTTCTTCGCCGAGCTGATCGGCCTCATCGTCGGCATTCCGCTCGCCATCGCCTGCGCGGTGCGCCAGGGCAGCGCCTTCGACCGCACCGTGACCAGCGTCGCCTTCGCCATGCTCTCGGTACCTTCGTTCCTGTCGTCGATCCTGATGATCTATCTCCTGGCGGTGTCGCTGCGCCTGCTGCCGGCGACCGGCTACGTGCCGCTGACCGAGGATCCGATCGGCAATCTCCGCTGCTTCGTCCTGCCGTCGCTGGCGCTCGCCCTCGGCGAATGGCCGGTGCTGATGCGCGTCCTGCGCTCCGACATGATCGCCACCTTGCAGGAGGATTTCATCGCCATGGCCAAGGCCAAGGGGCTGAAGCCGGCGCGTATCCTGCTGGTGCATGCCTTGAAGCCCTCGTCGCTGACCCTGGTGACGGTCACCGGCATCAATATCGGGCGCCTGATCGGCGGCGCGCTCATCGTCGAGACGATCTTCGCGCTTCCCGGCATCGGCCGGCTGCTGGTCGGTTCGATCTTCACCCGCGACCTCATCATCCTGCAGGGCACGGTGCTGTTCGTGGCCGCGGGCTTCGTGCTGATGAATTTCATCGTCGACCTGCTCTATGCCGTGCTCGATCCGAGGATCCGCCATGGCCGCGCTTGACGTCGGCATCGATACCACGGCCGTCAGCCCGGTCCGGCAGCGGCGGCGGCGCGTCGGCACGCTGTTCTGGTGCGCCATCGCCTGGATCGCCGTCGTCTTCGTTGCGGCGGCGTTCGCCGGCGCGCTGCACCTGCCGAGCCCGACCGACATGGACATGCTCGGCCGCCGGGCGCTGCCGAGCGCGGCGCACTGGCTCGGCACCGACGGGCTCGGCCGCGACGAACTCGCGCGGCTCGTCTACGGCGCGCGGATTTCGCTGATCGTCGGCCTGCTCGCGCCGATGATCGGCGTCACCCTCGGCGGCGCGCTCGGCCTGCTCAGCGGCTATTTCCGCGGCCCGTTCGAGACCTTCATCACCGCGGCCATGGACGTGCTGCTGGCCTTTCCGCCGCTCGTGCTCGCCCTGGCGGTGATCGCCTATCTCGGGCAGTCCATCACCAACCTCACGCTGATACTCGGCCTGCTCGGCGTTCCCGCCTTCACCCGCGTGGCGCGCGCCGCCACGCTTACCCTGTCGCAGCGCGAATTCGTCACCGCGGCGCGGGCGATCGGCGCCAGCCACCTGCGCATCCTCTGGCGCGAGCTGCTGCCGAACGTGCTGCTGCCGCTGGCGGCGTTCTTCCTGCTCGGCGTCGCCGTCACCATCGTGGTGGAGGGCTCGTTGAGCTTTCTCGGCCTCGGCGTGCCGCCGCCGGCGGCGAGCTGGGGCGTGATGATCGGCGAGGGCCGCGAGAGCCTGGAATTCGCGCCCCGTCTCGCCTTCATACCGGCCGCCGCCATGTTCGTGACCGTGCTCGCCTTCAACCTGATCGGCGACACCTTGCGGGCGCTGACCGATCCGCGCCAGGGGGCCTTGTGAGCGGCAGCGCTCTCCTGTCGATCGAAGGGGTGTCCGTCGACCTGCCGACCGCGCGCGGCCGCCTGCGGGCGGTCGACAACGTCGATCTCGCGGTGGCGGCCGGGCAGACGGTCGGCATCGTCGGCGAGTCCGGCTGCGGCAAGACCATGCTGTCCCGCGCCGTGCTGCAACTGCTGCCCAAACGGGCGAAGCTCAGCGGCCGGGTGATCTTCGACGGGCAGGATCTCGCGCGGATCGCGCCGACGGCGCTGCGCCGGCTGCGCGGCCGCTCGCTCGCCGTGGTGTTCCAGGACCCGATGACCTCGCTCAACCCGGTGCTGACCATCGGCAGCCAGCTTGCCGAGACCTTGCAGGAACATCTCGGCATGGACACGGCCGCCGCCGGCAAGCGGAGCGT
Organism: Candidatus Sulfotelmatobacter sp.; assembly: GCA_035523835.1. Lineage (GTDB taxonomy): Bacteria > Pseudomonadota > Alphaproteobacteria > Ferrovibrionales > Ferrovibrionaceae > DASQHM01. The sequence continues at coordinate 2,819 of DATKQA010000707.1, read as the reverse complement.
CGAGCTCCTGGCCGCGGTCGGCATCCCGGCGCCGGAACAGCGGCTCAAGCAATATCCGCATCAGCTTTCCGGCGGCATGCGCCAGCGCGTGGCCATTGCCATCGCGCTGTCCTGCGAGCCGAAGCTCTTGATCGCCGACGAGCCGACGACGGCGCTCGACGTCACCGTGCAGGCGCAGATCCTCGATCTCCTGGCGCGCGAGCAGCGCCGGCGGCAGATGGCCATGATCATCATCACGCACGATCTCGGCGTGGTGGCCGGCCGCACCGACGAGGTCGCCGTCATGTATGCCGGCAGCGTGGTGGAGCGCGCCGGCACGCGCGCCTTGTTCAAGAACATGCGCATGCCCTACACGGAAGCCCTGCTCGAGGCGATCCCGAAGCTGTCGGCGCCGCCGCATACCGTGCTGCCGGCGATCTCCGGCCGCCCGCCGGATCCGACCCGGCCGGCGCCGGGCTGCGCCTTCGCCCCACGCTGCCGCTATGCCGACGAGCATTGCAGGAGCGCGAGGCCCGGCCTGTCGCCGGCGGATGCGTTCGGCCACCAGTTCGCCTGCTGGCACCCGCTCGGCGTCGATCAGCGCCTGAGGGCATGATGGTGCTGGCGCGCGAGCCGCTGCTCGAAGTCGAGAACCTGGTCGTCGAATATTCCGTTGGCGGCAGGACCGTGCACGCCGTCTCCGGCGTCACGCTCGCCATCAATCACGGCGAAACCCTGGGCCTGGTCGGCGAATCCGGCTGCGGCAAGTCGACGCTCGGCCGCGCCATCCTGCAACTGCATCGGCCGACCGCCGGCAGCGTGCTGTTCGACGGCCAGGATTTGACCGAGATGCACGGCGACCGGCTGCGCCACATGCGCCGCCGCGTCCAGCTCATCTTCCAGGACCCGATCGCCTCGCTCAACCCGCGGCGGCGCATCGGCGACATCGTCGCCGAGCCGCTGATCATCGCCGGCGTCAAGGACCGGGCCGAGCGCGAGAAGCGCGTGCGCGAGGTGCTCACCGCCGTCGGCCTCGATCCCGACCTGGTCATCGGGCGCCTGCCGAACGAATTTTCCGGCGGCCAGTGCCAGCGCATCAGCATCGCCCGCGCGCTGGTATTGGAGCCCGAGCTGATCGTCTGCGACGAGCCGGTGTCGGCGCTCGACGTCTCCATCCGGGCGCAGATACTCAATCTGCTGGAAGCGATGAAGGTACGCTACGGCCTGACCCTGCTGTTCATCGCCCACGATCTCGCGGTGGTGAAGGTGGTGAGCGACCGGGTGGCGGTGATGTATCTCGGCCGGCTGTGCGAGGTCGGGCCGACGGAGGCGCTCTATCGCCGTCCGGCGCATCATTATACGTCGCTGCTGCTCGAGGCGATCCCGCTGCCCGATCCGGATGCGCGGCCGGCCGAAAGCCTGCCGGTCGGCGAGCCGCCGTCGCCGATCGCGCCGCCGTCAGGCTGCCGCTTCCGCACCCGCTGTCCGCGCGCCGACCAGCGCTGCGCGAGCGAGATGCCGGAGCTCCATCCGGTCGCTGCCGACCACTACGTCGCCTGCCATCATCCGCTCTGACGGCCGCGCCGCGCGGCCGCTATCGCCGTCGGAAACGCAGCAGGACGCCGCAGGCTTCCCCGGGCGGCACCTCGATGGCGCCGTCGGCGGCCTTGTTGTGCGGCACGCCGGCCTGCGCCAGCAGGGCCGCGGCCTTGCCGGGATCGTCGGTGACCAACTCCAGCGCTGCCACCATCGCCGGCGCCGAGCGGAACCGCACGGCGGGAAATTGCTTGGCCAGCGCGGCCGGGGCGACGAAATGGATCTCGGCGCGGCCGACCCTGACCTTGGCCCCGCCGTCGGGCGACTTGATGACGCTGGTATCGAGCAGCTTCGCATAGGGTGCGGCCGCTGCGGCGGGATCGCTGATCGCCACCACCAGGCCGGCGATGGCGCTGACGCCGTTCGGATGCTGCTGATACTGCGGCAGCCAGACCAGGTTCCGCGTGTAGTGCTGGCACATGAAGAGGTTGAGGCCGGGCAGGCGGTTGTAGGGCAGCCGGGTGACCCGGAACTTGGCCTCGCGCGATCCGGTCGACAATTCCACCGGGCGGGAGAATTCGATGGCCGGCAGCGGATCGAGCTCGGCGGCGGCAAAGGCGTCCCGCGCCGCGTCGGCGCTCGGCCCGGCCAGCGCCAGCTCCTTCAGGCCCTCGCCGTCGCGCTCGAGCGACTTGAGCCGGGCGAAATTGGCGTCGGTCGCGGTCAGCACGCCGAGCAGTTCCAGATAGTCCTCCTGGAACATGACGCAGTGATTGCCGGTTCCCATGTAGGCGCTGTGGATGCCCCGCGGCGTCAGCGTAAAGCCCAGTCGGCGGTATCGGGCGGCCGCGGCATCGAGCTCGCGCACCACGATCATGCAATGGTCGATACCGGTGAAGGCTGCAGCCATGTCCGACGTCCTTTCACGCATATCCGCGCATCGTGCGGGTGTCGGCGGGGCGGGATCGAGATTGCCGACGGCCGGCTGAGCCCTCGGGGCACGGCACGCGCGTCAACGGCGCTTCGCGCCCAATGCCATTGACGGGGCCCAGATTGCGCTGATCTCGTGGGCCGATCAAGCCGCGTTCTGCGTTCCGGCGGCCCGGGCCCGGGCGCCTATTCGACCGTCGCCGCAAAGAGCGACTGTGCGTCGTCATGCAATGCCGCGCGCGAGGCCGGACGCAGGTACATCATATGTCCGCCGGCATAGAGCCGGAGCGTGACCCGGCCATGCGTCAAGCTTGCCGGCAGATGATCGACAATGTAGCGGCTGGCGAGATAGGGCGTCTGCAGGTCGGTCATGC
>DATKQA010000706.1:0-7061 GCA_035523835.1 Candidatus Sulfotelmatobacter sp. | reverse complement strand
CTCCCAAGCGGTAACCTCGCCGTCGCCGCTCGCCCGGGCTTCCGCCTTGAAGCGTTCGAGCTCGGCGGTCTTCAGCCGGATGTAATAGTCGACGAACCCCTTGCCGAAACATTCGTTGAACGCGGCGTCGGCGGCGAGTGCCGCCAGCGCTTCGCCGAGCCCCTTCGGCAGCAGCGGCGCTTTGGCCTCGTAGGGCGTATCGGCCGACGGTCCCGGACCGCTCTTGTTGGCGATGCCATCGAGCCCGGCATAGATCTGCGACGCCATGTAGAGATAAGGATTGGCCGCCGGCTCGCCGACGCGGTTTTCCAGATGCGTCGACGGATCGCCGGGCTCGCCGAGCAGGCGCACCATGACACCGCGATTGTCACGCGCCCAAATGGCGCGGTCGGGCGCCAGCGTATAGGCGCGGAAACGCTTATAGCCGTTGACCGTCGGCGCCGCGAAAGCCGCGCTGGCCGGGGCATGCGCCAACAACCCGCCGAGAAAATTCCTGCCGAGGGCCGACAGCCCGTCGGCGGCGACGAAGGCATTGCCGCGGCGCTTCTTGTCGATCAGCGACTGGTGCAGATGCCAGCCCGACGAAAACAGATTGGGCAGGCCCGGCCGGCACATGAAGCTTGCGAGCAAGCCGCTGCGCCGGGCGATCTGCTTGGTCGCCGCGCGAAACAAAATCATGGTGTCGGCGGCGTTCAAGCCGGGCTGCGGCCGGAAGGTGAACTCGCATTGGCTCGGCCCGAGCTCGATCTCGAGCGAGCGCAGCGGCATGTCGAGCGCCAGGATGCCGCGGCGGATCGGCTCCAGCGCCGCCGTCATCTGATCGAAACGCGTTTCGGTGAGATACTGATAGCCCTGATTGAGCAGGCTCACTTCGGGCGCCTGCGGCGGCCAGGTGGCGTCGGCGGGAGACAGCCGCGCATTCTCGAGCTTGAAAAGGTGAAACTCGACTTCGAGGCCGGCCAGGTAATCGAAGCCGGCGTCGCTCAACCGCGCCAGCGCCTCGCGCAGAATTTGCCGCGTCGAGAACGGCACCGGCTTGCCGTTGGTGAAATAGATATCGCAAAGGAGCCAGCCGGTGCGCGGCCCGCCATTCTCGGCCGGCCACGGCAGCACGCGGAAGGTTGCCGGATCGGCCACCATGACGAAATCGCCGCCGCCCTGCATTTCCGCCATGCCGAAGCCGCCGCCGGGCGTGAACACCGGATAGGCGGTCTTGTGGGCGATGTCCTTGGCCAGAAGCGTGGTCGTCATGGTGACGCCACTGCGCATCAGTCCCGCCGCCTCGTCCGCCACCGCGGTTTTGCCGCGCAGCACGCCGTGCTGGTCGGCAAAGGAGAACCGCACCAGGTCGAGCTTGTACTTCTTGATCGCCTGGCTGACCGCGCCGGCCAGCCGTGTCTGCTCGGCGCTCCATAGCCCGTGGCGATCGACAAAGGTGGTTTTAGCGGCCGGCATGCGCATTCCTTCGCATCGTCATGCGCCGCGCAGGCGGGGCATCCCGTAATCGCCAATGAGGTCAGCCGTATACCGGCAGTCGTCGTTTACCGGATCGTCCGCTTCGCCCTTCGCGGACGATGACAGCGCTTGTGAAATCAATGCCCGTTCGCCCAGCTTTTCGTCTCCTGGCGATCGCGATCGACGCGCTGCCAGTAGGCCTGCCAATCGCCGGCCGGAGCGATGCCGTCGACGCAGGCCGGGCCAGTGATGCTGTGCGCCTGCGCCGGATCGAGCACCATCAGCGGGCGCTCGCCCTTGCCGGAGCGTTCGAGCGCCTGGCGCAACAGCCGGCGGTAGGCACTGATCGCCTTGTCCGACGTGCCGAGATGCTCCTCGGTGCGGTCCTGGATGGCGCCCATGGATTCGCAGGCCCATTGGTCGTGCACGTTGATGTCGGTCCCCATGCCGGTATAGGTCGTGTGCTCCTGCTCGTGCGGATCGAAGCCGTAATCGTTGCTCTTGTTCTTGCGCGGCACGTAGTCCGGCAGCTGGTAGAGCTCGAGCCGCTGGCGGCGCATCTCGTCCCTGTCGACGGGCGCGCCGAACGACGTGAAAATCGCGTACCAATAGTGCTTCTCGTCGTCGATCGGCACGTGCCATTGCGAGATGGTCATCTCGCGGCTCATCGGAATGATGAAGGCATTGGGAAAGATCAAATTGGTGACGCGCACATGCGCCTTGTCGTTGTCGATCTGGCGCAGCGTGACCAGCCGGAAGCCGTAATCCGTCGGCTCGACCTCGATGCGCGGCCGCGGAAACTCGCGCATGATCCGGGTCATCGGCAGATCCGAATCCTTGGACTTGTCGCGGAACATCTTGCCGTAGCCGCGGTCGGGATCCTCGTCTTCGAAGAAGCGGTGCAGGAATGAGGTGTGCACCGGATCGATGCCGACCTCCAGCGACTGCAGCCAGTTGCAATCGATCCTGCCCTTGAAGGCGAAAGTGTGCGTCGCCGGCGCGACGAAGCAGTCGAAGTCCGGAAAGGCCGGCGGCTCCCCCGGCCCGAGATAAGCGAACAGGATGCCGTTCTTCTCCACCACCGGATACGATTTTTGCCGGATATTGGCGCACAGATTGCTGTCGTCGGGCTCCGCCGGGGTCTGCAGGCAGCGGCCGTCGACGTCGAACAGCCAGCCATGAAACGCGCAGCGCAGCCCGCCGTCCTCGAGTCGGCCGAAAGCGAGATCGGTGCCGCGATGCGGACAGTGCCGGCCGATCAGGCCGTAGCGGCCCTGGTCGTCCTTGAACGCGACCAGGTCCTCGCCGAACAGGCGCACCGGCTTCACCGGCCGATTGCCGCTTAGCTCGTCGACCAGCGCCGCCGGTTGCCAGTATTGCCGCATCAGGCGACCCGCGGGCGTGCCCGCCGCGGTGCGGGTGATCAAATCGTTTTGTTCGGCGCTGAGCATGGCTGGCGATCCCTTGGTGCGGCCACATCGTGCGACCAAACCGCGGCCGCATTATCTATTTATCTATACGATGACCGCCGCGCCGCCGGAAGCGGAACCGCCGCGCGCCAGGCCGCCGAATGGAGACGACCATGCGTCCCAGTCTCGTCTTCGCCGTCATCTGGATCGGCTGGGTGGTAAGCTGGATCGCCGCCTCGTTCTGGTCGGCGCGCACCGAGAAGCGCGTCGCCACCTGGCCGGTATGGCTGTCCCGCCTGGCGCTCGTGGCCGGCGCGGTCCTGCTCGCCCATTCGACGCGCCGGGTGTTGCACGAGCCGATGCTATGGCATGTCGGCTATGACGGCGCCTATGCGCTCGCTGGCGCCACGCTCGCCGGCATCCTGTTCGCCTGGTGGGCGCGGATTCATCTCGGCCGGCTGTGGTCGGGGACAATCACGCGCAAGCAGGGCCATCACGTCGTCGACACCGGCCCCTATGCGCTGGTTCGCCATCCCATCTATACCGGGCTGATTGCCGCCATCATCGCGACCGCCGCGGCGCAGGCGACACTGACTGGTCTCGCCGGCGCCGTGCTGATCGCCTTCGGGCTCTGGCTCAAGGCGCGCGTGGAAGAAGATTTCCTGACCGTCGAGCTCGGTCCTGACGCCTACGGCGCCTATCGCCGGCGGGTGCCGATGCTGGTGCCCGGGATCCGCTATCTGTAATCGGCGATTGCTTGCCGAGCTCAGCGGCCCGAGGTGATGGTGCCGCGCTCGGTCAGGACGATCCACTGCCCGTCCTGGCGCTTGATCCCGTCGATGCGGCCAACGCCAGGCAGCGTGCTGCCTTCACCGACGTCGAACATGCCGCCGTAACGGTTCTGCACCAGCGCACGGCCGCTCTGCACGTCCTGCACGATCCAATCCTGCAGGATACGGTCCGGGATCTTGGGAGCCGACACCGGCAACGGCGCCGCCGATGCTTTGGTGATCGAACCGGTCACCTCCGCCGCCGCGGCGCGCTGATCGAACTTGTCGAGCCGCTCCGACAGCTTCGCCAGTTGCGTCGTCGTGCTGCGGCTCGTGGTGTCGAGATTGCTCCTGATCGAGGCGAGCTCGGTCAATTCCAGCTTCATCTGGCGCATCGCCTCGCTCGACAGCGCGGCGCCGGCCGCGGGCTGCGGCGCCGACGACATGATGTGAACGAGGCCGGTGCCCGACAGCGAGCCGGCAAACGACCCGAAGGCGGCCGCGAACGCGACTGAGGCCGCCAGCATCAGGAAACGTGTTGAATGCTGCGGCGGCGCCGCGGGTGCGGCAGGTTCATCTTCAGTCGCACCGATGGTTTCGTCGATGACATCCTCTTCGCCGGCGCCGAGCTTCGGCGCCACCACCATCGGCAAATTGCTGGCCACGGTTTCACTCCCGCTTTGACCGGCGCCGTCAACACGCGCCTGATCATTGTCGGGGGACGGCTCGCTCGGGTTCTCGGCCACGGTCGGTCTCCGCAAATTACGGTTGACCAGTCGTTAACCCGGCTTTGGTTAGCGTTTGGTTACCGGTCTTGCGGACGAGAGCGGGCCGATTAAGCCCTCTCAGATCAAGCCGTTTTCGCTGGCGAGATCGCGCAGCGACGCCTCGGGGCGCGCACCGATATGCTGGATGATCTCGGCGGCGGCGAGCGCGCCGAGCCGGCCGCAAGTGCGGTCGTCGGCGCCGCGCGCCAGGCCGAACAGAAAACCCGCCGCGAACAGGTCGCCGGCACCGGTCGTATCAACCACGCGCTCGACCGGAAACGCCGGTACCGCTTCGGCGCTGTCGCCGCCGACCACCACGCAGCCTTCGGCGCTGCGGGTCACCACCGCGACGCCGATATCGGCGCGCAGGGCCGCGAGCGCGGAATTGAAGTCCGAGGTTTGGTAGAGCGCGTGCAGCTCACCCTCGTTGGCAAAGATGAGATCGACCGTGCGCGAGCGCATCAGGTGGAGAAATTCGTCGCGCCAGCGGTCGACGCAAAACGCGTCCGACAACGACAGCGCCACCTTGCGGCCGGCGTCATGGGCGATTTTCGCCGCCTTGAGGAAGGCCTCCTTGGCGTTTTTCGGATCCCACAAATAGCCTTCCAGATAAAGGATGGCGCTCGCCGCCACCGCCTCGGCGTCGATGTCGGCCGGCTGCAGGTCCTGCGCGGCGCCGAGATAGGTATTCATGGTGCGCTCGCCGTCCGGGGTGACCAGCACATAGCAACGCCCGGTCGAGGGCCCAGCGACGGCCGGCGCGGTGGGAAAGCTGACGCCGGCGGCACGGATATCGTGGCTATAGGTGCGGCCGAACTCGTCGTCCTTGATCTTGCCGACGAACGCGGAGCGGGCGCCGAGCGAGGCGAGCCCGACGATGGTATTGGCCGCCGAGCCGCCCGAGGTTTCGACCGCCGGCCCCATGGCGTCGTAGATCGCATGCGCCCGCGCCTCGTCGATCAGCGCCATGGTGCCTTTGTGCATGCCCTGCCGGAGCAGAAAATCCTCCTCGGCGCGGGCGATCACATCGACGATGGCGTTGCCGATTCCAAGGACGTCATAGCGGGCGGAGGTCATGGTGCCGTTAGCCTGTCTGGCGGCGGGAGGCGCACTATAGCGGCCGCCCCTCGCGGGGCAACCTCTTGCGGGACACCGCGCGACCGTGGCATTTCACCCGCCGCGGAGGCCTTCATGGCATTCAAACAACTGGTGTTCTCGGGGGTGCAGCCCACCGGCAACCTGCACCTCGGCAATTATCTCGGCGCCATCAAGCGTTTCGTCGAGCTGCAGGACAGCTTCGACTGCATCTATTGCGTCGTCGACATGCATGCCATCACCGTGTGGCAGGAGCCCACCGAGCTCAACCACACCATCCGCGAGGTGACCGCGGCCTTCATCGCCTGCGGCATCGACCCGAAGAAGCACATCGTCTTCAACCAGAGCCAGGTCGCCGAGCATGCCGAGCTGGCCTGGGTGTTCAACTGCGTCGCCCGACTTGGTTGGCTCAACCGCATGACCCAGTTCAAGGAAAAGGCCGGCAAGGACCGGGAGAACGCGTCGGTCGGCCTCTACGCCTATCCCACTTTGATGGCGGCCGACATTCTGGTGTATCGCGCGACCCATGTGCCGGTCGGCGAGGACCAGAAGCAGCACCTCGAATTGTCGCGCGACGTGGCGCAGAAATTCAACAACGACTATGCCGAATCGATCCGGCAGAAGGGCTTCGGCGACGCCTTGTTTCCGCTGCCCGAACCGCTGATCACTGGCGAGGCGACCCGCGTCATGTCGCTGCGCGACGGCACCAAAAAGATGTCGAAATCGGATCCGTCCGACCAGTCGCGGATCAATCTCACCGACGATGCCGACGCCATCGCGCTGAAAGTCCGGCGCGCCAAGACCGACCCGGAGCCGCTGCCGAGCGAGGAAAAGGGCCTGGCGGCGCGTCCCGAGGCCGACAACCTCGTCGGCATCTATGCGGCGCTGGCTGGCACCACCCGCGCCGGCGTGCTGGTGCAATTCGGCAATGCGCAGTTTTCCACCTTCAAGTCGGCGCTGACCGATCTTGCGGTCGCCAAGCTCGCCCCGATCGGCGCCGAGATGAAGCGGCTTCTGGCCGATCCCGCCGCCATCGACGGCATTCTGGCCGACGGGTCGGCGCGGGCGCGCAAAATCGCCAGCCAGACCATGAATGCGGTCAAGGACGTGGTTGGTTTCGTGCGTTCCTGACCCGGGGCGGCCCTTGAACTTCCAGGGCAATTCGCCCAGTTAAGTGCTATATATGGGGCTATGATGGCTTGAGACAGATCCCGCGGCCGCCAGCGACTTTTGCGCCGCGCGCGATGGAGACGCCGATGTTCATCCAGACCGAAGCCACGCCAAATCCGGCGACGTTGAAGTTCCTGCCCGGACAAACCGTGCTGGAGGGCGACACGCTCGATCTGCGCGATCCGACCGAGGCCGCGCAGTCGCCGCTCGCCGAGCGGCTGTTCGGCATCGCCGGCGTCAGCGGCGTGTTCTTCGGCTCCGATTTCATCACCGTGACCAAAAACGAGGGCGAGTGGCAGCAGCTCAAGCCGATGATCCTCGGCGCCATCATGGAGCACTACATGTCCGGCGCGCCACTGCTCAACGGCGGCAGTGCCGAAGCCGGCGACGGCGAT
>DATKQA010000705.1:0-15451 GCA_035523835.1 Candidatus Sulfotelmatobacter sp. | reverse complement strand
GGCGCCGCTCTTCAGCAGCGCGCGGGTCACCGCCTGCTTGTCGGCGAGGCGCAGGCCTGGCGCCGGCAGCGCCAGGAGCGCCGAGCCGCCGCCGGAAATCAGGCACAGCACGAGGTCGTCGGCGCCGATGCCCTGCACCATGCGCAGGATGCGCTGTGCCGCGTCGGTGCCGGCAGCGTCGGGCACCGGATGCGAGGCTTCCACCACCTGGATGCGCCGGCTCGGCAGGCCGTGGCCATAGCGCGTCACCACCAGGCCCGAGAGCGGCCCGGCCCAGTTCTGCTCCACGGCGACCGCCATGGCGCCAGCCCCCTTGCCGGCGCCGACGACGACGGTGCGTCCCTTGGGCGGCGGCGGCAGATTGGGCGGCACGCAGACCGCCGGCTGGGCCGAGGACACCGCCGCCTCGAACAGGGCGCGCAGCAGGACGCCGGGTGCCGTCATGGCACGATCCTACGACGTTCCGGCATTCTGCGCTGCCATCCCGGGCAACTGCCGCGCTACCAGGATGCCGGCGAGCACCACGGCAGCGCCGGCGAGTTGCAGCGGCCCGAGCCGTTCACTGAGCAGCAACCAGCCAAGCACGGCGGCGGTCAAAGGCTCGACCAGGATCACCAGGGCGGAAAAGGCGGCCGGCGCATGGCCGAGCGCATAGGCGATCAAGCCCTGCCCGGCGCTCTGGCTCACCCAGGCCAGCGCCACCAGCACCGCAAGGCCGCGCCAGGTTGCCGGCAGGATGCTTTCGTCCGCCAGCCAGGCGGCGGGCAGCAGCCCGAGGCAGGTCACCAGGCTCGACCAGAACATGATGGTCGCCGCCGGCACGCGGGCGCGCAAGCCGGCCAGCGCCACCATGTAGCTGCCGAAGAAGAGCGCCGTGATCAGGCCGAGACCGTCGCCCAGCACATGGCTGCCGCCGAGTTCGACCGAGGCGCCGACCAGCATGGCAGCGCCGCCGAGCGCCAGCAGCATGCCGAGAAGGAAGCGCTGGGTGATGCGCTCATGCAGCAGCGCCCAGGCGCCGATGGTGACCACGATGGGCGAGAAATTGGCGAACAGGGTGGCATTGGCAACGTTGGTGCGCAGGATCGACCAGTGCCAGAAGCAGAGGTCGCCGACGAAAAGCAGGCCGCAGAGCACGATCTGCAAAGCGTCGCGCCGCCGCAGAGGCGGGCACGGCCGTTGGCGCCGCTCGAGACGCATCCACAGATAGAGCGGCGGCAAGGCCCAGAGCATGCGATGGAAGGCGGTGGCGACCGGCCCGAGCTCGCTCCAGCGCACGAAGATCGGCGATGCGCCGATGGCGATGCTGCCCAGGACCAGGGCCGGCAGCGCCAGGACGCCGGCATGATCGGCTGCGCGGGAAGCGGGCATGGATGCCGACTTTAGAGCATGAACGGACGTGGCGTCCAAGCTCTCGAAGACAGCGGCGGCCGTGCCTTCATGGTTCCTGCCGGCGGATGGCCATCGCACCCGGCCTCGCCCGCGCGCCGGCCGGCGAGGTCGGGATGAGCGCTACGTCCGATCAGTCGTTCCAGGTCGGCGGGTCGAGCTTCGCCAGCGTCGCATGCGTGGCGCGGCCCGTCGCCGGCAGGTCATGTTGCTTCTGGAAGGCGCGCAGCGCCTTCGCTGTATTCGGACCCCAGATGCCGTCGATGGCGAGGTTGCCGTCATTGTGGTCGTCCAGCGCCACCTGGATTTCCTCGACGCGCCTTTGCGACAGCATCGACACCTTGTGCCTCTTCATGGGCTTGGCCTCCGGCTTTGCGGCGGCCGTCTTGGGTGCGGTCGGCTTCGTCGCCGGCTTGGCGGCGGCGCTCTGGTCAGCCGAGGGTGGCATCGGCTTGGCCGGCGTCGTTGCGCCCGGTGCCGGTGTCGTGACGGCGGCATTTGGCGGTGGCGCCGGCGGATTCGAATTCTGCGTCTGGGCGTAAGCCAGGGTCCCGAGTGAAGTCATGCCGGCAGCCAGCAAGGCGGCCAGCGCGATGCCATTGCGCTTCATTGCCTGTCTCCTTTTCCAGCGATGTCGTGGCGGAACGGCTGGTGGCAAACGGCGGCTGCCGGCCAAGGCGGTAGGCAAGCCGCTGCGGCCTCGCCTGCTCCGTTACCCTATAAAGGTGCGAGCGGCGAGGTTGCTGCACGATGGCCGCAGCATTAATTCGATTTCATGTTCGGGGATGGCCGGCTTCGCCCATGTCCCAGTAGAGACCGGCCATAAGCCGCAACCCCTGGCGCACCAACGGCGCCAGGAGATGCTCGTTCGGCGCGTGCTGCGAGCAGGACGAATAGGAATGCGGCACCCAGAGCGTCGGCAGGCCGAGCACGTCGGTAAAGACATCGTTCGGCAGGCTGCCGCCGAGGTTGGGAATGACGTCCGGTGCCGCGCCGTCGGTCTCTGCCAGCGAAGCGGCGGCCCATTGCGCCCAGGGATGATCGGGATCGAGCCGCGTGGCGACGAACATGGTCTCTCGCGAAGGCGTCACCTCGACGGCGGTGAAGCCGTGCGCATCCAGGTGACGGCGGATCGCCGGCAGGAACGCCGCCGGGTCGGTATCGACGACATAGCGGATCTGGCAATGCGCCACTGCCTTCGGCGGCACGGCATTGACCGGACGGTCGGGATCGCCGGTGCGGTAGGCCAGCACCTCGAAGGTATTCCAGGCGAAGACCCGTTCGACCGGGGTTAGGCCCGGCTCGCCCCAGTCGGCGTCGATGGTCGGCGCGCCCTCGCCGCCGTCGAGCGCGATCGGCGCCAGCGCATGACGCACCGAATTGGGAATGCGCCGTGGCTTCAGTTCAGGAATCAGTATCTCGCCCTTGGCCGAGACGATGGTTGCCAGCGCATGTGCCAGGATGATGCCGGGATTGGCCAGCAAGCCACCCCAGTTACCGGAATGATGTCCGCCCTCGCGCAAGCTCAACGCGAGATCGAAGTTGAGCGCGCCACGCGTGCCCATGAACAGGCACGGCCGGTCGCGGCGCACGCGCGGCCCGTCGGAGCCGATCAGCACGTCGGCTTTGAGCAGGTCGCGGTGCGCTTCGCAGAAGGCACGCAGGCCGGGCGAGCCGGTCTCCTCGCCGGTCTCGATCAGGACGCGGGAATTGAAGCCGAGCGCGCCGCGCGTCTCGATCACGGCGGCGAGCGCGGCGATATTGATCGAATGCTGGCCCTTGTTGTCGGCGGTGCCGCGGCCGTAGATGCGTTCGCCCTCCTGCACGATCCGCCAGGGCGAAAGGCCCTGGCGCCAGCTCGCCTCCTGGCCGCGGATGACGTCGCCGTGGCCATAGGTGAGCACGGTGGGAAGCTGCGGCGCCTCGATCCGCTCGGCCACCAGGAACGGGCCGAAGCGCGGATCGGGATTGTCGAAGATGCGGAAGCCATAGCCGAGCTTGACGAGCGACGGGCCGATCTCCAGGGCCAGGTAGTCATAGAGCGCCTGGCGCCGCTCGGGGTTCTGGCTTTCCGTCGGCATGGCGACGCGGCGTGCCAGATCGGCGAGGAAGTGGCCCTCGTCGAAATGGCGCGCCGCGCGCGCCACGGCGGCGTCCCGGCTCAAGACAGCACTTGGTGACGGCTGCGCACGAAGGGGTGCGTGCTGGAAAGCCCGCCATCCACCGCGAAGGCCTGGCCGTTCACGTAGGAGGCATCGTCGCTCGCCAGGAAGACCGCCATGGCGGCGATCTCCTTCGGCAGGCCGTAGCGCAGCATGGGATTGAGTTGGCCGATCTTGCCTTCCGTGCCGCGCGCGCGGGCATTGTCGAAGATCGGCTTGGTCATGCCGGTCTCGATCAGGCCCGGACAGATGGCATTGACCCGGATACCGGTGCCGGCGAGGGAATTCGCCGCCGTCTGCACCAGGCTGATGACACCGGCCTTGCTGGCGGCATAGGGATTGCCGCTGGCGCCGGCGCGCAGCCCGGCGACCGAGGCGGTGCAGACGATGGCGCCCTTGCGTTCCTTCACCATGTGCTGGCCGGCGTGCTTGATGGCGAGCCAGGGACCTATGAGATTGACCCGGAGAATCTCCTCCCACTGCTCGACCGTCTGCTCGAACAGCGGCACCATGCCGCCGGAGATGCCGGCATTGGCATAGACCACGTCGAGGCCGCCGAGGTCCTTCAGCGCCTTGGCCACATAGGCTTTCACATCGCTCTCCGAGCCGGCGTCGGCGGCCATGGCGATGGCGGTGCCGCCGGCCGCCTTGACCTGGGCCGCCGTCTCCTCGACCGCCGCTTGCACTTTGTCCACCGCCAGCACCGCGGCGCCCTCGGCCGCGAACAGGAGCGCGCTGGCGCGCCCGATGCCGCTGCCGGCGCCCGTCACGATGGCGCGCTTGCCCGTCAACCGACCCATGCTTTCCTCCGATTGCTGTCGCTGCTGCAAACGATAGCCCGATCCGCCGGAAATGCCGACTATAATGCGTCGGCCAAGAAGGGGAGCGGGGGCGCAATGCGCGACGAGATCATCGTCGAGACGACACACGGCAAGCTGCGTGGACGGCGCGCCGGCGGCGTCTGCAGCTTCAAGGGCATTCCCTATGCCGCGCCGCCGGAAGGGCCGCGGCGCTTCATGCCGCCGGTGGCCGCGGCGCCCTGGGCGGGCGTGCGCGACGCCCTCGACTTCGGCCCGCGCGCCTTCCAGGAGGACAATGCGCTCGGCCTGCCGCCCGACGTGCTGGCGCTGTTCGAGCTGAGCGGCCGGCAGCCGATGCGCGAGGCCTGCCTGGTGCTCAACGTCTGGACCCCGGCGGCCGGCGACGGCGGCAGGCGGCCGGTCATGTTCTGGTGCCACGGCGGCGCCTTCATCACCGGCTCGGCTTCCGCCATCTGGAACGACGGCGCCAATCTTGCCCGTGGCGGCGACGTGGTGGTGGTGTCGGTCAATCATCGCCTCGGCGCCTTCGGCTTTCTGCATCTGGAAGACCTCGCCGGCAGCGACTTCGCCGCATCCGGCAGCGCCGGCATGCTCGACATCGTCGCCGCGCTGGAATGGGTGCGCGACAATATCGCCGCCTTCGGCGGCGATCCCGGCAATGTCACCCTGTTCGGCGAATCCGGCGGCGGCGCCAAGACCTGCGTGCTGATGGCCATGCCGGCGGCGAAAGGCCTGTTCCACAAGGCCATCGTGCAGAGCGGTCCGGCGGTGCAGATGGCAAGCCGCGACGACGGGACCGAAACCGCGGTCAAAATGCTGGCCGAGCTCGGCCTCGGCGCCAAGCAGGCCGGCGAGCTCCGCCGCATGCCGGCCGAGCGCCTGCTCCAGGCGCAGAGCGTGGTGCTCGCCGAGATCCGGGCCAAGACCGGCTTCGCCGAACGCCGGCGCAAGGGCTTCAACCCGGTGACCGACGGCAAGCACCTGCCGGGCGGTCCGTTCGAGCCGGCGGCGCCGGCGGTCTCGGCCGCGGTGCCGCTGTTGATCGGCAGCAACAAGGACGAGATGACGCTGTTCCTCGGCCATGCGCCCTGGGTCGCCGGTCTCGACGAGGCCGGCATGGCGAAGGTGGTGCAAGGCTTCGCCGGTGCCCGGGCGGAGGCGCTGGTCGCCGCCTATCGCCGCGCGCAGCCGCAGGCAACGCCGCACGACATCGTCTATCGCATCGCCGGCGACCAGGGCGTGCGCCTGCCCTCGCTCACTATTGCCGAACGCAAGCTGGCGCAGAGCGCCGCACCGGTGTTCGTCTATCTCTTCAATTTCGAGACGACCGTACTCGGCGGACGGTTGAAATCGCCGCACACGCTGGAAATCCCCTTCGTCTTCGACACCGTCGATGTCTCGCCGCTGACCGGCGACGCGCCCGGCCGGCACGCGCTGGCAGAGGCCATGAGCCGGGCCTGGCTCGCCTTCGCCCGCCACGGCCGGCCGGACCATGCCGGCCTTCCCGCCTGGCCGCGCTACAACACGGCCGAACGGCCGACCATGATCTTCGACCGGGAATGCCGGGTGGAAAACGATCCGTTCGGCGCAGAGCGGCGAGCCTGGAACTGAGCGGCCCGACGCACAGGCCCGTTCAACGCTTCTCCCGCTCGCGATAATCGCCGAAACTCTTGTCGCGCAGCGACAGGGCGTGGCGCACGCCGTGTGCGAATTCCTTGCGGTAGCTGAGGCTCGCCTCGGTCGTGAAAGCCAGCGCTTGGATTTCCGTCCCCGCGCGGATGGCGGCGCGCAGTCCCATGATCTCCATGGCGCGATGCATGGCCCGCTTGTTGAGCTGCTGCAATTCGCTCGGGATCTTCGCCACCCGCTCGGCGATCTCGAGCACGCGCGCCTCCAGCTCCGCCGCCGGAAAGGCACGATTGGCGAAGCCCTTTGCCGCGGCTTCGCTGCCGCTGATGGAATCGCCCGTCAGCATCATCTCCATGGCGTCGCGCAATCCCATGAGCCAGGGATGGAACTGCATGTCGGGCGGGCTCATCAGGCGCACCGGCGGATAGCCGATCTGCGCATCCTCGGCGACATAGACGAGGTCGCAGGCGGTGGCGAGCTCGCTGCCGCCGGCGAGACAATAGCCGTGCACCTGGGCGATGACCGGCTTGGCCATGTCCCAGAGGCGGAACGAGCCTTCGATCACGTGCCGCGCCCATTGGCCGGGACCGCCCGGCGAATAGTAGGGCTGATCCTCGGCGTTATTGGCGCCGAGGTTGTAGCCGGAGGAGAAGCAGGTGCCGGCGCCGCGGATGATGCTGACGCGGACGGCGGGATCGCGGTCGGCCGCCTCCACCGCCTGCAGCACCTCGCCACGCAGCGCATTGGAGAGCGCGTTGCGCTTCTCCGGCCGGTTCAGGGTGATGCGCCGCACCTGCGGCCGCGGCTCGTCGATCAGGATCCATTGATAGGTGCTCATTGCTTCCCTCCCTGCCTGGTTGCCACAAGCGTGACGCCTTACCTCGGCACAGACAAGTCTCGTGCTATATTGGCTGCAATGCGTACCGTTGGAGCGTCGTTCGTTCGGGAGGGCGCGGCATTGCCTGCAGAGATCGAAATGGCTGCTTCACCGGGGGCGGTGGCTGAGGGACTGGCGACGATTTCAAGCGCCGGCGCGGTGCTCGATACCTGGTTTCCCCGTCCGCGGCTGACCGATCAGCCGCAAAATGCCGGCACCGAGCGCCTGACCAAGGAAGCAGCCGAAGCCGCGCTCGGCGAGGCGGCGGAATGCATCGGCGCGCAGCGCATACGCCAGGTCGAGGTCGTTGCCGTGCGCACGCGAATTCGATCCTTGGCCGCGGCGCCGATCGACGCGCACGACGTCTATTTGCGGCTGCATCTGCTGAGCCACCGGATCATCAAACCGCACGCGGCGGATCTCTCAGGCCTGTTCGGCCTGCTGTCGAACGTCGCCTGGACCACGCTCGGCCCCTGCGAAATCGGCCGCGTCGATGCCGTCCGCGCGCACGCGCGCCGATCGGGCTTGCCCTTTGAAGTCGCCGGCCTCGACAAGTTTCCGCGGATGACCGACTACGTCGTCCCGTCAGACATCCGCATCGCTGATGCGAACCGGGTCAGGCTCGGTGCACACTTGGCTGCCGGCACGACGGTGATGCACGAGGGGTTCTGCAACTTCAATGCCGGCACCCTCGGCCCCTGCATGGTCGAGGGACGCATCAGCGCCGGCGTCGTGGTCGGCAGCGGCAGCGATATTGGTGGCGGCGCTTCGATTATGGGGACGCTGTCCGGCGGCGGCACGGAGCGCATATCCGTTGGCGAACGCTGCCTGATTGGAGCCAACGCCGGGATCGGCATCTCGCTCGGCGACGATTGCGTGGTCGAGGCCGGATGCTACGTGACTGCCGGCGCGCGAGTCCGCTTGGGCGACGGAACCTCGGTGAAGGCCCGAGAACTCTCCGGCCGTCCAGGCCTGCTGTTCCGGCGGAACTCGGTGAGCGGCGCGATGGAAGCGGTTCCGCGCGACAAGGTTTGGGGGAAGCTCAATGCGGAACTGCATGCTCAAGCTTAAGCACTGAACTGGCCGGGCTCGCGCCTATGTCACCGCCAACCGTCGATACATCGGTAAGCCTGATCAACGCCGACAGCACCGCGCCTTTCTTGCTGGTCTGCGATCATGCCAGCCGTGCGCTGCCGGCACGCTACGGCACGCTCGGCCTGCAAGAGAGTGAATTGTGGCGCCACATCGCCTGGGACATCGGCGCCGCCGACGTGACGCGCCGGCTCGCCGCCCTGCTCGACGCGCCGGCCGTGCTGTCAGGCACCTCGCGGCTCCTGGTCGATTGCAACCGCGGCACCGACGACCCGACCTTCATCTGCCAGGTCAGCGACGGCACCGTGGTGCCGGGCAACCGCGGCCTGGATGCCGCGGAAATTCGCCACCGCATCGACAGCTACTACGAGCCCTATCATCGCGCCATCGCCGCGGCACTTGAGCGCGCGCGGCGGCATGGACCGGCGCCGGCGCTCGTCTCCGTCCACAGTTTCACGCCGGTCATGCGGGGCTTTCAGCGGCCCTGGCATGTCGGCATCCTCTGGGGCAAGGACCCGCGGCTGGCGGAACCCCTGATGCGCTATCTCGGCGACGACCCGGCGCTCGTGGTCGGCGACAACCAGCCCTATTCCGGCCGCAGCAACCTCGGCGGCACCATGCAGCGGCACGGCGCCGCGAGCGGCCTGCCGCACGTGCTGATCGAGCTGCGCCAGGACCTGATCGATACCCATCACGGCGCCGAGGCCTGGGCCAGCCGCCTCGCCGCCGCGCTCCGCCGCCTGCTGGCGGAGCACGGTCCCTTCCTGGTCGAGCGGTTCTGAACATGCTGGGCGGCAAGGACGGCTTCACCATCGGTATCGAGGAAGAATATCTGCTGGTCGATCGCGCGACGCGCGACCTCGCCGCCGAGCCGCCGGCGGCCATGCTCAGGGAATGCGAGGCGGCGCTGGCCGGCCAGGTCAATCCGGAATTCCTGCAAAGCCAGATCGAGGTGCGCACCAGGGTCTGCGGCAGCCTGCAGGAGGCCCGCGAGGACTTGCGCCGACTGCGCGCCGCCGTGGCGCGGATCGCGGCGCAATATGGCCTGGCGCCGATCGCCGCCTCGACCCACCCCTTCGGCCGCTGGACGGCACAGAAGCCGACCGCCTCGGAGCGCTACGCCCTGATCGCGCGCGACATGGCGGCGGTGGCGCGCCGGCTGGTGATCTGCGGCCTGCATGTGCATGTCGGCATCGCCGACGACGATCTGCGCATCGACCTGATGAACCAGGTGAGCTACTTCCTGCCGCATCTCCTGGCGCTGTCGACCTCCTCGCCGTTCTGGCAGGGCGCGGAGACCGGGCTCATGTCCTACCGGCTCAGCGTGTTCGACAGCATGCCGCGCACCGGACTGCCGGACCGTTTCGAGAGCTTCGGCGAATACCAGCGCCTGGTCGGGCGCATGCTCGGCGCCGGGCTGATCGACGATGCCAGCAAGCTCTGGTGGGACGTGCGCCCCTCGTCGCGCTTCCCGACCCTCGAACTGCGCATCACCGATGTCTGCACGCGGCTCGACGATACCATCACCGTCGCCGCGCTCTATGCCTCGATCCTTTCCATGCTGCATCGGCTGAAGCAGCAGAACCAGCGCTGGCGCATCTATGCCAACAGCCTGGTGCAGGAAAACCGCTGGCTGGCGCAGCGCTACGGCAGCGGCGGCGAATTGGTGGATTTCGGCAAGGGCATGAAGGTCGCCTATGCCGCGCTGATCGACGAATTGCTCGGGCTGGTGCGCGAGGATGCCGAACGGCTCGGCTGCTGGCTCGAGGTGCAGCTTGCCCGCAGCATCGTCGACCGCGGCACCTCGGCGCACCGCCAGCTCGCCCTCTATCATCGCGAGGTGGCCGCGGGCGCCTCGCCCGAGGCGGCGCTCAAGGCGGTGGTCGACATGCTGGTCGGGGAAACCGTCGCCGGAACCGACGACGGCTGAGCGGCTTGCCTTTGCCGGCGCCTCCACCATCATAGGACGGTAGCCCGTCCGCCATTCCGGAGACCGCGCCATGGACAAGAAGACCGAAACCGAGCTTGAGGCGGCAGCCTTCCGCCGCCTGGTGCAGCATCTGCGCGAACATCCCGATGTGCAGAACATCGACCTGATGAACCTGGCCGGATTCTGCCGCAACTGCCTGTCGAACTGGTATCGCGAAGCGGCGGAGGCGAGGGGCGTCGCCGTCAGCAAGGACGCGAGCCGGGAAATCGTCTACGGCATGCCTTATGACGAATGGAAAGCCAAATACCAGACTGAAACGAGCGCAGAAAAACTAAAAGGCTTCACGCCGCACAATCACTGAGACGGGCTGACTAGGGGTGGTTGCCGCCGCCGGCGCAGCCGTGGTTGCCGCCACCGCAATGAGAAGTAGCCGCCGTCGCGGGGCTGAGTTTCAGGATCACCGGCGCCGCGTAGACCGCCGTCGCCGCCAGCCCGAGACGCGCCAAGGCCGCCCGGCGCCGGGCATCGCTCGGCGGACCCTCGGAAACGATGGTCGGCCCGGCCGTCGTGGCCTCGGCAGTTTGGTGTTTCATCACCGGCACCTCGCCGGTCGGACCCGATGTGGCCGACCGATGCATCAACGACGGGCATTATAATAGGTATGGCCCATCCTGTCTCAAACTGGTAATCGATTTCCTAACGAAGTGGCTGTGCCGGCGATCACAGAACCCGGCAACTCCGCCGCACCCTGTTCCGGCAGGACCCGCATCCCGTGATGATCATGGCACCTCTTCGGTACGGGATTATCGAGTGACATCAAGAGGTTTGCTGTCACGTGGGGGATTGCGCGGCGGCTTCGGCCGCGCCGTGCGAAATGCCCTTTTCCTGTGCGCCGCACTGTCGCTCTGCGGCCTCGCCGATTGCGGCGGCCGCGAGCGACTCGCCCTGCCGCCGAGGACCGCCATCGCCTCGAGTATCATTCCCGTCAACGAACTCCTGCAGCCGGAAGCGGCGACCACTTGGGGTTATCAGGTTTCGCCCGACGGCCGCGAACTCTCATGGATCGCCATGGTCGACAATCTGCCGCTCGTCCATGTGCGCCGCCTCGACGCGCCGACGACGGTGGTGGTTGCGACGCCGTTCCCGGTCGCCGGCTATCGCTGGGCCGAGGACAGCCGGCACATCCTGTTCCAGGTCGACAGCGCCGGCAGCGAGAATACGCAGATTTTCGTCACCGACGTCGAACGGCCCCAGGCGGCGCCGGTCGACATGACGCCTTACCCGAACACCCGCAACACGCTCTTCGCCGCGCCGAGCGCCGCGCCCGACAGCGTGCTCATCCTCAGCAACCGGCGCGACCCGAGCCAGTTCGATCTCTACCGGCTCGGTCTCGACGGCGCGCCGCCGAAGCTGATCGATCAGAACCCGGGGGATGTCGTCACCTGGTACACCGACAGCCGCGGCGCTCCCTATGCGCGGCTGCGCGGCGAGGCGAGCGACCATCGCGTCATGGAATTCCGCGACGAGACGACGGGACGCTGGCGCCCGCTGCTGAAGCTCGCCTTCGAAGATACGCTTCGCCTGCTGGATGCGCCGCGCGATCACAGCACGGTCTGGGCCCTGTCGAACCGCGGTCGCGACCGGGTAAGCCTGGTGCAGCTCGATCTGGCCACCGGCAAGGAGGCCGTGGTGCTGAGCGATCCGGTCGCCGATCTCGAGGGCGCCTGGACCGACGATATCACCGGCATGCCACTGCTGGTCTGGTCATGGCCGGACTATCAGCGACTGACCTTTCTCGACGACGGCCTGGCCGCGGATTTCCGCCGTTTCACCGCAGGCGGGCCGAGTGCCATCCGGGTTCTGTCCACCGATCATGCGCGCCAGCATATCGTCGTCGAGGTATTCAGCGACGAGCGCGGCACCGAAACCTATTTGCTCGATCGGCAAAACCACCAGGAGAGCTTGCTCAGCGGCAGCCTGCTCAATCGCTTCCGTGATCGCTTCCCTGTCACCACGCCGATCGCCTTCAAGAGCCGCGATGGACTGCTGTTGCATGGCTACCTCACCCTGCCCAAAGGCAGCAGCGGTCGCCGGCTGCCGCTCGTGCTGGCCGTGCACGGCGGGCCCTGGGCGCGCGATTTCTGGCCGCTCGACGGCTTCACGCTCATGCTGGCCAACCGCGGCTACGCGGTGCTGCGCGTCAATTACCGGGGCTCGGCCGGCTATGGCCGCGCCTTCCGCGAGGCGGCGATCGGCGAATTTGCCGGCCGCATGCAGGACGACCTGATCGACGGCGTGCACTGGGCGGTGGCGCGGGGCATCGCCGACCCGAAACGGGTCGCCATCGTCGGCGCCAGCTACGGCGGCTATGCGGCGCTGGTCGGCATGAGCTTCACGCCGCAGATCTTTGCCGCCGGCGTCGACCTTTTCGGCATTAGCGACCTGCCATCCTTCTATCGCGGCGTGCCGGCCTATTGGAAGAACGAGATGCCGCTCTGGCAGAAATATGTCGGCGATCCCGACCGGCCGCAGGATCTGCGCGCCATGGAGGCGAAATCGCCGCTCGCCCACGCTGCCGCCATCGACCGGCCGCTGCTCGTGGTGCAGGGTGCCAACGACGTGCGCGTGCGGCGCGACCAGTCGGACCGGCTGGTGGCGGCGCTGCGCGCGGCCGGCAAGCCGGTGACCTATGTGGTTTTCCCCGAGGAAGGCCATGGCATCATCAAGGCCCAGGACCTCGCCTATTACTATCACGAGCTCGAACTCTTCCTGGCGCGAACCCTCGGCGGTTCCGTCGGCCCTTGGGGCGCCGACGGCTGAAACCGGCCTCGCTGGCGCCGCGGGGGTCCCGCTTGTAGACTTCGCCGCACCATCGCCGGCCCGTCACCGCCGGAAGAACAAGGACAGAGGGGATCGATGCGCAATCGCACTTTTGCCTGGGCGTTCGCCGCCGGGCTCAGCTTGGCCGCCGGCCTTTCCGGCGCCCGCGCCGCCGACAAGGTCACCTTCGGCACCGATTGGAAGGCTGAGGCGGAATATGGCGGCTTCTATCAGGCGGCGGCGACCGGCCTCTATGCCAAGCACGGCCTCGACCTGACCTTGCGCCAGGGCGGGCCGCAGGTGAACCACACCCAACTGCTCGCCGCCGGGCGCATCGACTTCAATATCGGCAATTCCTTCCTGTCGATGAACTTCGTCAAGGAGAAGGTGCCGCTCGTCGCCGTCGCGGCTTTCTTCCAGAAGGACGCGCAGGTGCTGATCGCCCATGCCGGCGCGGGCGAGGATTCGCTCGCCGCGCTCAAGGGCAAACCGATCATGATCGGCAGCGATACGCGCGTCGGCTCGTGGCTCTTCCTCAAGGCCAAATTCGGCTATACCGACGAGCAGATCCGGCCCTACAACTTTTCCATCGCGCCCTGGCTTGCCGACAAGAACGCCGTGCAGCAGGGCTATGTCACCAGCGAGCCCTACCTGATGGAGAAGGCTGGCGCCAAGCCTGTGGTCTTCCTTTTGGCCGATGCCGGCTATGACAACTACGGCAACGTGGTGCAGACCTCGCTGGCCATGGTCGAGAAGCATCCGGATATCGTGCAGCGCTTCATCGATGCTTCGATCGAAGGCTGGTACAGCTACCTCTACGGCGACCCGGCGCCCGCCAATGCACTGATCAAGAAGGACAATCCGGAAATGACCGACGATCTCATCGCCAACGGCATCGCCAAGATGAAGCAATATGGCATCGTCGATTCCGGTGACGCGCTGAAAGAGGGCATCGGCGCCATGTCGGCCGACCGCTGGCAGCGCTTCTTCGATGTGATGTCGGCGCAGGGCCTCTATCCCAAGGACCTGGACTGGCGCAAGGCCTTCACCACGCAGTTCGTGAACAAGAAGGTCGGCATGGCGATGAAGAAGTAGCGATCGCGACGCTCCGTGATCGGCACAACGGGCGGACCGCCGCTCGTCATCCTGGAACAGGTCGACAAGGTCTTCGCCAACGGCGTCAAGGCGCTCGCGGCTCTCAACCTGCGCATCGACGCCGGCGAATTCGTCAGCCTGCTGGGTCCGTCCGGTTGCGGCAAGTCGACAGCGCTCCGCATCATCGCCGACCTCGCGGCACCGAGCGGCGGCCGGGTCGCATGGCCGGAAGCGGTGCCGAAGCAGGGCGGCGTCGGCTTCGTGTTCCAGGAACCGACCCTGCTGCCCTGGGGCAGCGTGTTCGACAATATCTTCCTGCCGCTCCGGCTGGCCGGCGAGTCCCGCACGGGCGCGCGGCCCCGCGTCGAGGAGGCCATCGAACTGGTCGGTCTCGGCGGCTTCGCCGACGCCTATCCGCGCGAGCTTTCCGGCGGCATGCGCATGCGCGTCTCCATCGCCCGCGCCCTGGTCACCCGGCCAAGGCTGCTGCTGCTCGACGAGCCCTTCGCCGCTCTCGACGAGATCACCCGCTTCAAGCTCAATGACGACCTCCTGGCCCTGCATGAAAAGCAGGGCTGGACGGTCATCTTCGTCACCCATTCCACCTTCGAATCCGTGTTCCTGTCGAGCCGCGTCGCGGTGATGACGCCGCGGCCGGGGCGTATCGCCGCCGAGTTGGCGATCGCCCTGCCCTACCCGCGCCGGCCGGCGCTCCGCACCGACGCAGCCTATGTCGAGCATTGCCGGCAGGTGTCCGACCTGCTCGCGCGCGCCATGGCTGAAGGCGCCGCGGCATGAACGACGGCAACGACCGCTTGACCCGCGTCCTGGCGCCGGTCGTGGTCGGCGTGTTGTTCCTGCTGGCATGGGAGATGGTGGTGCGCGTCAACGCCATCCCGGTTTATATCCTGCCCGGGCCGTTCGTGGTGCTGGAAACCCTCTGGCACGACGGGCCGAGCCTTTTGGGCTCGCTCACCGTCACCTTGCGCATCACCCTGGCGGCGCTGGTCCCGGCGGCCGTGATCGGCGCCGCGCTCGCCGTGCTGCTCACCCAGTGGCGCTGGCTCGAACTCAGCCTGTTTCCCTATGCGGTCATGCTGCAGGTGACGCCGATCGTCGCCATCGCCCCGCTGATCATCATCTGGGTCGACAATACCTTCCTGGCGCTGATCGTCTGCGCCTGGATCGTCGCCTTCTTTCCGGTACTGTCGAACACCACCTTCGGGCTGAACTCGACCGACCGGAACCTGGTCGACCTGTTCCGGCTCTACGGCGCCGGCCGCTGGCAGACGCTCCGCTATCTGCGTCTGCCCTCGGCGCTGCCCTACTTTCTCAGCGGGCTGCGCATCTCCGGCGGTCTGGCGCTGATCGGTGCCGTGGTGGCCGAATTCGTCGCCGGCACCGGCGGCAGCGAGACCGGACTCGCCTGGCGTATCCTCGAGGCCGGCTACCGGCTGCAGATTCCGCGCATGTTCGCCGCGCTGCTGCTGCTATCGGTGACCGGCGTCGTCATCTTCCTGGCGCTGACCTGGCTTCAGCACCGGCTGCTCAGGCACTGGCACGAGAGCGCGCTGCCGCGCGAGCGCTGACCCCTCGCTCAGCCGAAGCGGCCGGTGACGTAGTCTTCCGTCTGCTT
>DATKQA010000704.1:0-6409 GCA_035523835.1 Candidatus Sulfotelmatobacter sp. | reverse complement strand
AGCTTGACGCGAATGCCCGGTGCCGCCAGCGGATAGATCGGGCCGCCGTTCAGCACATCGAACGAGGTCCAGGTGGTCCAGCCGAAGCTGTTGATCATCAAGATCCCGGCGTCGTCGCTGCTGAGGAACTCGTCATCGGCGGCGATCTTGCCGACGCGGATCGACAGCTTTGCTGCCGGCAGGCTCTGCTCGACCCAAAGCGTGAACAGTCGCGTGCTGGGCCGCGCCTCGATGTTGCTCACAGCGACCAGGCTGCCGACGTCCGGCGCGATGCCGCGGCCGTGAATCTGGAAGAAATCGGCATGCGCCTTGGCGCCGCCCCAATTTGCGATCTTGTCGAGATCGGCATCGACGGAAAGCTCGAGCCGGCCCTCGTAGATGCCGTCGCGGCGGATGCCGCCGTGCACGTCGGCCAGCGTCTCGCCGATATAGCTGGCACCGAGGCTGAGGCCGGCGGCGGCGGCGGAGCGCAGCCCGCCCCAGTCGCCGAGCAGCGTATCGCGCTGCCAGAAGTCTGGTTCCGGCGCCGCCGATTGGGCGATGGCGGCCTGCAGCGGCATCTGGTTGAGGATGCCGACGACAAGCATGCCGAGAGCGTGGCGGGGACTGGCGGACAAGAAACGGCCTCGACTGTGGCTGAGGGCGGGTGCCGGCGGCCGGCTGGCCCCGCGGCATTATGCGCGCGGCGGATTATCGATTTATTGACCTGCCACTCGCCGGCATCGGCTTGGCAAAGCGAAAGCGCCGCTGCAGGCCGCGTTCGGCGAGCCAGCCGAAGACAAGGCCGAGCGTGGTCCATAGCACGGCGTGGATGCCGAACGAGGCCATGCGAAAGCGCCACAGGACGACCGCGGGGAATTGCGCCGGCACCTCGTCGATGTCGGGCAGCAACAGTTGCGCCAGGGCGACGGCAAGCAGGAACACCGCCGCGCCCAGCAAGGCGGCGTTCCAGGCGCCATAGGCGCGACGCAGCCGCATGCCCAGGTTGACGGCGAGCACCATGGCGGCGATCGAGAAGGCCAGCATCAGAAAATACAGTTCCGTGCGGTAGCCGATGGTCTCGGGGTTGCCGACCGAAGGCGGATTGGCCGGATATTTCCAGCTCGGCACCAGGACGACGGCGATGAAGCCGGCGAGCGCCAGGAGTGCGGCGAGGCCGCGCGGCCCGATCCGCCCGACCCGGCCGGCAGCATAGGCGAAGACCAGGCTGTACAGGCCGCCGAGCGCCGTGCCGTAGACCACCACGCCGGTCAGCAGGCCGAGGCTGCTTTGCACCTTCCGGCTGACCAGTTCCGGTTCGGGCGCCTCGCCCTTGGCCTGGTCCATCCGGGTTTCGAAGGCGATCGCCTTGTCGACCTCAGGCTCGCCGAAGGCCTTGGCGAAGGCGAAGGCAAGCAGGCCGGCCAGCAGGCCGACCAGCATCCCGCGCATCAGGAGCGCGCCGACCATGGGGCGGCACGTCCTTCAGTGGCAGGGGAAACTCAGGAGATGGCGGCCGTCGTGCACGAACTCGTGCACATACATGCCGCGCACCAGCGAGGTCGCGCCCTCTTCGGCGCCGACGAAATAGATCGCCAGCAGGCAGAGGATGCCGCCGAAGATCGCCCAGGGCAGCAGGTCGCGGACCGGTATGGTCGGGAGGGAGACGGTGTCGAGGGTCGTGTCGGCCATGAAATACTCCTGGGATGACGCGTCCCGCTCGAGTGTGGTCATGACGAAGGAAGGTCTGGCTTTCAGCCGGCTCCTGTCGCTGGAACCTGCCGATCACAGTGGCGCGACCGTGCCGGATTTGCACCGGCTTCCCCGCTTCGTCGCAACGGGCTGAAAGCCTAGGGCCTTGCCGCATGAGCGTCAAGAAACTCCGGCGGAAATCCGCTGTCCCCCGGCCGTCGCGCGGCGGCGCCTTGCGTGGCAAGCCGCGGCGCGCGGGGCTAAGATGGTCTGCATGCGCGTGCTCTTGATCGAAGACGACCAGCAGACCGCCGCCTATGTCGCCAAGGGCTTGCGCGAGAGCGGCCACGCCGTCGACCACGCCGCCGACGGCAGCGAAGGCCTGCACATGGCGATCGGCGAGGCCTATGACGCGCTGATCGTCGATCGCATGCTGCCGGGCCGCGACGGGATCGCCATCGCCGAAGCGCTGCGCAAGGCCGGCAAGGCCACGCCGATCCTCTTTCTCAGCGCCATGGGCGAGGTCGACGACAGGGTCAGGGGGCTGCGCGCCGGCGGTGACGACTACCTCATCAAGCCCTTCGCCTTCGCCGAACTGCTGGCGCGGCTCGAGGCGGTGGCCCGTCGCGGCGGCGGCGGCAGCGGCGAGACGCGGCTCACCTGCGACGATCTGGAAATGGATCTGCTGGCCCGCAGCGTGAAGCGCGCCGGCCGGCCGATCGATCTGCAGCCGCGCGAGTTTCGCCTGCTCGAATACCTGCTGCGTCACGCCGGCCAGGTGGTGACGCGCACCATGCTGCTGGAGAAGGTCTGGGACTATCATTTCGACCCGCAGACCAACGTCATCGACGTGCATATCAGCCGGCTGCGCCAGAAGGTCGACCGCGATTTCCCGCATGCCCTCATCCATACCGTTCGCGGCGCCGGCTACTGTCTGCGGGCTGCCGAATAGACCGCTTGTTTGCCGTCGGCCGTAGTGGCAACCTCCGCCCGCGCCGCGCTGCGGCCCGTGGCGGCACGGGCAAATGTCGATCGGGACCGGCGACAGGCCATGACCCATGCGGTGAAGGACATCGTGAACGAAGGCGCCCTGGTCCTGCTCTCGGGCGGGCAGGATTCGACCGTCTGCCTGGCCTGGGCGCTGGAGCGCTTCGCCCGTGTCGAAACCATCGCCTTCGACTATGGCCAGCGCCATGTGGTTGAGCTCGCCTGCCGGCTCTGCGTGCGCGCCGCTCTTAAGGCCGGCTTCCCGCGCTGGGCCGCCCGTCTCGGCGAGGATCACCTGCTGGACCTCACGGTGCTCGGCGCGCTCAGCGACACGGCACTGACGCGAGATGCCGAAATCCGGCTGAACGATAGCGGCCTGCCCAATACCTTCGTACCCGGCCGCAATCTCATCTTCTTCACCTTCGCCGCCGCGCTGGCCTGTCGCCGCGGCCTGCGCCATCTGGTCGGCGGCATGTGCGAGACCGACTATTCCGGCTATCCCGACTGCCGCGACGATACCGTGAAGGCGCTGCAGGTGACCTTGAACCTCGGCATGGCGGAGCGGCTGGTGCTGCACACGCCGCTGATGTGGCTCGACAAGGCCGCGACCTGGACCCTGGCCGAAAACCTCGGCGGTGCCGCGTTCATCGAGCTGGTCCGCCGCGAGACGCATAGCTGCTATCGCGGCGAGCGCGCGGTACTGCATGACTGGGGTTACGGCTGCGGCGCCTGTCCCGCCTGCGAACTGCGCCAAGGCGGCTATCGGCGCTATGTCGCGGCGAAGCAGGCCCGCGGGTGACGCTCGGGCGCCGACTTCTTTCGCTTTGGGCCGGACTGGCGATTCTTTGGGCCGGCGCCGTCGCCGGGGCGGCCTACGAAGCCTCGCCGCTCTATCCCCGCACCGACGCCGGCCAGCAGCAGTGTTTCATCGACCGCAGCGATAATCCCGGCCGAGGCAATCCCTTCGCCTGCTTCAACCAGACGATCATGGTCGACGATGCCGGCATCTGGGCCGATCCGCTGGTGACGGACTATCTGCCGGCGGCGGTCGCGCCGCCTCTCGTCCTGCTGGTCATCGGTATCGCCGGCACCTGGCTCGTCAGGCGGTTCCTGCGGGGTTGATGGGGTCCGCCGCGATCGGTGGCGGCGCTGGCGGATCGCCGGCCAAAGCGTGTCCAGAAGGCTGCGGCGTCGAACGGGTCGCGAAAGCACCAGCACATGGTTCTCTGCCGCTTGCCGAAGAAATCGGCTCGCACCGCGTAGCTCAGATCGCCACACCACGCGCGCATCTCCGCCAGCACCTGCCAGAAATCGCCCGGCGGCAGCAAGATCGGCACCCGGTAGGGAAAATCGGTGCCGACGCCCGGCGCCGTGCGGTCGTCGCTCGCTCGCATCACGCCTCCTATCGCCGATTCAACCCCCGGTGCGAGCGAACGTTCCAGGCGGTTGCCGGCGCGGCGTTCTATGCGGCGTCGTGAAAAATGACCCCCAACGTGTAGCGCTGGCCGCGTGCCACCCGGCTGACGCCGTGGCGAAGATTGACCCGATAGGTGCCCCGCGTGCCGGCGACGGGCCGGTGGCGAACGGCGAAAATCACCGCCTGGCCTTGTTCGAGCGGCACGACCTCGGCCCGCGATTGCATGCGCGGGCGTTGTTCCACCAGCACGAACTCGCCGCCGTCGAAGTCACGGCGCCGGCTGAGCAGCACGGTCAGTTGCAGCGGAAAGACCACGGCGCCATAGAGATCCTGGTGCAGGCAATTGTAATCACCTTCGCCGTAGCGCAGCAGGAGCGGCGTCGGCTTGCTCTGACCGGCCGCGCGGCAAAGCTGGCGGAAGCCTTCGAGATCGTCGGGGAAGGGCGTGTCGAGCCCAAGCGGCGCCGACCAGGCGCGGGCGATCGGTGCAAGATGGGGGTAGAACGCGCGCCGCAACGTGGCGACGGCCGGCGGCAGCGGCTCGGCGAAATACTGGTACTCGCCCTTGCCGAAGCCATGCCGGGCCATGATCACGCGCGAACGGAACCGGTTCCGGCCGTAGAGATCGGCCAGGGCATCGCACGCAGCCGGGTCGAGCAGCGGTGCCGTCGTGGCATAGCCATGGGCCTCGAGGTTCCGGGCGATGCCGGTCCAGTCGAGCTCCTCGATGCGGGCGGCGAGCGCGGCATCATGCGAAGCGTCAGGTCTCATGTGGCGATGATGCGGCATGCCGGCTGCCGCCGCTACCCGCTGCTTGCGCTCGATTTGGACCGCCGGCATTGCCCAGCGCACTGCGACAATCGGCCGCCCCCCGTGCTAGTCTGGCGCGGCATGATGCCGAGCCCGTTTCGCACCTCCGTCTTCCGCCTGGCGCTGGTCTTTATCGGGTTGTTCGCCCTGTCCGGCCTGGCCCTGGTCGGCTTCATCTACTGGACCACGATCCGCGTGATCGATTCCCAGGCGGACGCCACCATCGATGCCGAGATCGTCGGTCTGGTCGAGCAATATCAGGTCGCCGGGCTTGAGGGCCTGGTCCGCTCGATCCGCGCCCGCGTCGAGGGCATCCGCTCGCAGGGCGGCATCTATCTGCTCACCAGTCCGAACCATCAGCCGCTGATCGGCAATCTGCGCGACTGGCCCGACGTCAATCCCGACCGGAACGGCTGGCTGGAATTTCCCATCAAGGACGTGAGCCAGCCGAGGGGCGTGCAATCGATCGCCCGCGCCCGCGCCTTCGAGCTGGCTGGCGACTTTCATCTCCTGGTCGGCCGCGACCTGACCGAGCGGCGCCAGTTCCAGCACATCATCCTGCTCTCGCTCGGCGGCGGCCTCGGCGCCGTGCTGCTGCTCGGCTCGATCGGCGGCGTGGTGAGCGGGCGCTATCTGCTGCGCCGGCTCGATGCCATCAACGCGACCAGTGCCGAGATCCTCGCCGGCAGCCTGGATCGGCGGGTGCCGGTCGGCCGGCGCGGCGACGAATTCGACCGGCTGGCGACCAACCTCAACCAGATGCTCGATCGCATCGAGCATCTGATGATCGGCCTGCGCGAGGTGACCGACAGCGTGGCGCATGACCTGCGCAGCCCGCTGACGCGGCTGCGCGGCCAGTTGGAGCTTGCGCTGCTTGACGAGCCGAAGGGCGGCCAGCGCGCCGCCGTGCTCGAACAGGCGATCGGCGAGGTGGACGGGCTGCTGGCCACCTTCACCGCCCTGCTCAGCATCGCCCAGGCCGAGGCCGGCGCCGCGCGCGCCAGCTTCCAATGGCTCGATCTCGGCGAGATCGCCCACGACGTGGCGGAGCTCTACCAGCCGCTGGCCGAGGAGAAGGGCATCGTCTTCGCCGAGCATTTTGCCGAAGGCCAGTCGGTACGCGGCGATCGCCACCTGCTGTCGCAGGCGCTCGCCAACCTGCTGGACAATGCCATCAAATACACGCCCTCCGGCGGCCGCATCCAGATGGCCGTCGCGCAAGGCCGCAAGGCGATCGTTGCCGATACCGGCCCGGGCATTCCGCCCGACGGCATGGAGAAGGTGCTCGGCCGCTTCGTCCGCCTGGAGCAGAGCCGGTCGACGCCGGGCAGCGGCCTCGGCCTCAGCCTGGTCGCCGCCGTGGCGACCCTGCATCAGGCCAAGCTGACCCTGGAGGACAATGGTCCCGGCTTGCGCGTGACCCTGGAATTCCCCGACGCACGGCCGGCCTGAAGCCGCCGGAAAGCAGCGCGGCTGGCAGATCGAACTGACTTTCGCCAGTCGATCCGCCAGCCGCCTGTGCGA
>DATKQA010000703.1:0-4258 GCA_035523835.1 Candidatus Sulfotelmatobacter sp. | reverse complement strand
GACGGCGGACAGACTGCAACCGGAGCCATGGTCCAGACGGCGGCGTTGGCGACGTTGCTGCAAGAAATTCGCGCCTGCGCCGTCTGCGCCGACGCGCTGCCGCTCGGTCCGCGCCCGATTCTCCAGGCGGGGTCGGGCGCGCGGCTGATGATCTGCGGCCAGGCGCCGGGCAGCAAGGCGCATGCCGCCGGCCGGCCGTTCAGCGATCCCTCCGGCGAGCGTCTCCGGGCCTGGCTGGCGCTGGCGCCGGAGACCTTCTACGACGTCCGCCGCGTCGCCATCGTGCCGATGGGGTTCTGCTATCCCGGCCGCGACCGCGCCGGCGGCGACCGGCCGCCGCGGCCGGAGTGCGCCCGGCTCTGGCGGCATCGGCTGCTGTCGCTGCTGCCGGCGGTCGAGCTGACCTTGCTGGTCGGCCAGCCTGCCGTCGCCTGGCATCTCGGCCCGCGGCGCAAGGCGAGCCTCACCGAAACGGTTCGAGCGTGGCGCGAGTATCTGCCGCGCCATCTGCCCTTGCCGCATCCGTCCTGGCGCAACGGCGGCTGGCTCCGGCGCCATCCCTGGTTCGAGGCGGAATGCCTGCCGGCGCTGCGTGCCGAGGTGCACCGGCTGCTCCAGGCTTGAGGCCCGGCCGATGAACAGAGCGTGATGCCATCGCGCCGGATCATGTTCTAGGATTGCGGCATGCGACGTGCGTTATCGATCGTCCTGCTGCTGCTTGCCGCCGCTTGCACGCCGGCCCTGCAGACCCCCGGCGATGATCCCCAGCAACCCAAGCTGACCGCCGATGCGCTGATCACCCGCGACGGCGTCCGGCTGCCGCTCCGCATTTGGCCGGCCAGCACCCCGGAGAAGGCCGTCATCGTCGCGCTGCATGGCTTCAACGACTATTCCAACGCCTGGGCCATGCCGGCGGCCTGGTGGGCCGAGCACGGCATCACCACCTACGCCTACGACCAGCGCGGTTTCGGCGCCGGTCCGCAGGTCGGCATCTGGGCCGGCGTCGAGCCCATGGTGCACGATGCCGAGGACGCCGTGCGGCTGGTGCACGCGCGCCATCCGCACGTGCCGGTCTTCCTGGTCGGCGAAAGCATGGGTGCCTCGGTCGCCATGGTGGCGCTGGCCGATCCGACGGCGCCGCGGGTGGCCGGCGCCGTGCTCGGCGGACCGGCGGTCTGGGGCCGTTCCACCATGAGCCCGCTCTATCGCGCCGTGCTCTGGTTCGGCGTGCATATCATGCCCTGGGACCCGGTCACCGGCTCCAATCTCGGCATCTGGCCGTCGGACAATATCGCGATGCTGCGCGCGCTCGGCCGCGACCCGCTGATCCTGAAGCGCAATCGCGTCGACATGGTCGGCGGCCTGGTCGACCTGATGGATGCGAGCCTCGCCGCGGCGCCGGAGATTCGCGCACCGACCCTGGTGCTCTACGGCCAGAAGGACGAGCTCATCCCGCGCCGTTCCGTCGAGGCCATGGTCGAGAAGCTGCGCGATCCGCATCGCATCGTGGTCTACCGCAACGGCTGGCACATGGTCTTCCGCGACCTGCAATGCGAGGTGGTCTGGCGCGACGTGCTGAGCTGGATGCTGACCCCCGACGCGCCGCTGCCCTCGGGCGAGGAGCACGACCGGCTGCCGCTGTTCACCGCCGACAAATAGGGCGGCGCGATCGCGCCTTGCCGGCGCGGCGCCGGCCATGCATGATCTCGCCCCGCGACGGTTCGACAGGAGCGAAACATGGACGGCGAACAATTGCGGGCGCTGCAGGCGCCGCTCAAGGCGCGCTACCGCGAGGACGCGGCGGCGGCGGTCGTCACCTTGAAGGCCGCGGGCACGCTCGGCGCGGAGGGCGTCACCTGCTCGGTGCAGACCGGCCGGGCGCTGGTCGAGGCCGGGCTGCATCCGGCCAGCGGCGGCGACGGCATCGCCGCCTGCTCCGGCGACATGCTGCTGGAGGCGCTGGTCGCCTGCGCCGGCGTCACCATGAAGGCGGTGTCGACGGCGCTCGGCATTGCCATCCGGCACGGCAGCGTGCATGCGGAGGGCGATCTCGATTTCCGCGGCACGCTCGGCGTGGCCAAGGACGCGCCGGTCGGCTTCCGCGCCATCCGGCTGCGCTTCGATCTCGACACCGACGCCAGCCCGGAGCAGCTCGATACACTGATCAAGCTGACCGAGCGCTATTGCGTCATCTATCAGACCCTGCGCAACACGCCGGCGATGGCGATCACCCGCCAGGTCGCCGCCGCCTAGGTCGGCGGCGGATAGGCGTGCAGGCGGCCCTGGAAATCCTCCACCAGCCAGCCGCCGCCGGCGTCCTGCCGCAGATAACAGGGACCGATCGGCACCTTGCCGAAGCCGCCGGGCAGGTCGAGCACGTAGCTCGGCTGGCACAGGCCGGAGAGGCGTCCGCGCAGCGCCCGCAGCAGCGCCTGGCCCGCGGCGATATCGGTGCGGAAATGCGCCGTGCCGCGGGCGAGATCGGCATGGTGCAGGTAGTAGGGCTTCACCTTGAGCCGCACCAGGGCGCGGAACAGCGCGGCGAGCGTGGCGGCATCGTCGTTCACGCCGCGCAGCAGTACCGTCTGCGACAGCAGCGGAATGCCGGCTTTGCCAAGCCGCTGGATGGCGGCGCGCGCCGTGGGCGTGAGCTCGCGCGTGTGATTGCAGTGGATGGCGACATAGACGGCGGTATCGTCCGCCGCCAGCGCCGCGAGGAGTGCCGGCGTGACCCGCTTGGGATCGGCGACCGGCACGCGCGTATGCAGCCGGATGACGCCGACATGGGGCAGGGCGTCGAGCGCGGCGACGATCTTCGCCAGGCGCCGCGGCGACAGCATCATGGGATCGCCGCCGGTCAGGATCACTTCGAAGATCTCCGGCCGGGCGCGGATATAATCGAGGGCGGTCGCCAGGTCCGCGTCGCTCAGCAACTCGCCGCCGGGGCCGACGCGCTCGCGGCGAAAGCAGAAGCGGCAATAGACCGGGCAGACATGCAGCGGTTTCAGCAGCACGCGATCGGGATAGCGGTGCACGATGCCCTTGACCGGCGCATGCACGGCATCGCCGATCGGATCGGCCAGTTCCTCCGGCGCGACATGCAGTTCCGCCGCGTCGGGCACGAACTGCCGACGGACGGGATCGCCGGGATCGGCCGGATCGATCGCGGCGGCAAGCTCGGGGGTCAGAGCGGCGCCATGGCGCCGCGTCACCGCCGCCACCGCGGCTTCGTCGCCGGCCGCTATGAGGCCGGCGCGGGCGAAGTCCCGCGCGCTCCGCAATGTCTTTCGCCGTGCGCTCATGGCGGCATGAGATAGACCGCGCCCGCCGGCAATGCAACTGCCTGATGTCGGCGGACAAAGCTTATGTGTGAAAATGATTTAGGCGATTTCTGGCGGTCCGGTGCGCAGCTCGCGGCGGGCTTCATGCCACCTATGCGGCGGCGGCGGCGACTGCCCCGCGACAAATCCGCCGTCCTGCGCCATGCTGCGATGGCGAACCGAATATGTCATGCATCGACAGGGGGATGACTTGCCCGACAGTAAAAGACCATTGCCGGAGCCGACGCCGGAAACCCGGCATTTCTGGGAAGGCACCAGGGCCGGCGAGCTGCGCCTGCAGCGCTGCGACGACTGCCGCCACGCCTATTTCCCGCCGCGGCCGTTCTGCCCGAAATGCGGCTCGCGCCAGGTGTCGGTGTTCAAGGCCAGCGGCCGGGCCAGGCTCTACAGCTACGTCATCCACCACCGCCCGGCGCCCGGCTTCACGCCGCCCTATGCCATCGCCGTGGTCGAACTGGCGGAGGGGCCGCGCATGATGGCCAACATCGTCGGCTGCCCGCAGACGCCGGAGGCGCTGCAACTCGACATGCCGCTCGAAGTCACCTTCGAGCCGCAGACCGACAGCATCACCCTGCCGTTGTTCAAACCGGCCGCCGGCGCCCAGGGAGCCTGACATGAAGCAGAAATCCATCGCCGTCGTCGGCGCGGCCGAGACGACCGAGCTCGGCGTCATCCCCGGCCTGTCGCAGATCCAGCTCCATGCCGATGCGGCGCTCAACGCCATGCGCGATGCCGGGCTGAAGCCGGCCGACATCGACGGCGTCGCCACCGCCGGCGAATCGCCGACCAATGTCGCGCACTACCTCGGCATCACCCCGACCTGGGTCGACGGCACCTCGGTCGGCGGCTGCTCCTTCATGCTGCACGTGCGCCATGCCGCCGCGGCGATCAACGAGGGCCTGTGCAAGACCGTGCTC
>DATKQA010000702.1:0-3601 GCA_035523835.1 Candidatus Sulfotelmatobacter sp. | reverse complement strand
CTGCCCGGCGTCGCCATCGACGAGAAGCAGATCGTCAGCTCGACCGGCGCGCTGTCGCTCGCTGCCGTGCCGAAGAGCATGGTGGTGATCGGCGGCGGCTATATCGGGCTGGAGATGGGCACGGTCTGGCGCCGCCTCGGCGCCGAGGTGACGGTGGTCGAGTTCCTCGATCGCATCGTGCCGGGCATGGATGGCGAGATCGCCAAGCAGATGCAGCGCATCCTGACGCGCCAGGGCATGAAATTCCGCCTCGGCACCAAGGTGACCGCGGCCAAGCCGGGCAAGGGCGGCGTCACCCTGACGCTCGAGCCGGCAGCCGGCGGCGCGGCGGAAACCATGAGCGCCGAAACCGTCCTGGTCTCCATCGGCCGGCGGCCGCGCACCGACGGCCTCGATCTTGCCGCAGCCGGCGTGGCGCTCGACGAACGTGGCCGGATCAAGACCGACGGCCATTGGCGCACCAATGTTGCGGGCGTCTGGGCGATCGGCGACGTCATCGCCGGACCGATGCTGGCGCACAAGGCGATGGACGAGGGTGTCGCCTGCGCCGAGACCATCGCCGGTCAGAAGCCGCACATCAACTACGATGCCATTCCCGGCGTGGTCTATACCTGGCCCGAGGTGGCTGCCGTCGGCAGGACCGAGGAAGAGCTGAAGGCCGCCGGCGTGACCTACAAGACCGGCAAATATCCCTTCACCGCCACGCCGCGCGCCAAGGCCGCCGGCGATACCGACGGCTTCGTGAAGATCCTGGCGGACGCCGGGACCGACAAGGTGCTGGGTGCCCATATCATCGGTCCCGATGCCGGCAGCCTGATCGCGGAGGTGGTCACCGCCATCGACTTCGGCGCCTCCTCGGAAGATATCGCCATGGTCTGCCATGCCCACCCGACCTTGAGCGAGGCGGTCAAGGAAGCGGCCCTGGCGGTGCAGGGGCGGCCGCTGCACATCTGACGCCGCGGTTGCGGCAACATTGCCTTAAGGGGTTTGGTGCTAAGGTAAGGGTCCTGCCATGACCCTCGAAACCGTACCCACTCTTGCGACCACGGTCGGCCGGGCGCCGGCCATCAAACGGCGCCGCTGGTGGCTCGCCGCGATCCTGTCCCTGATGGTGCCGGGCCTCGGACAGCTTTATGCCATCTGCCCGAAGCGCGCCGCCTGGATGCTCGCCGTGGTCACGGCGATTCACGTCTCGCTCGGGCTCATTCTCGGCTACGTGCCGCCGGTGCGGCTGGAGACGATCGTCGCGGTCGCCATTCTGGCGCTGCTGATCATCGTCATCCGGCTCTATTCGGCCGTCGATGCCGCGGTCATCGTCTGGTACGGCGGCGCGCCGGCGCTGCGCTCCTACAACCGCCTCTGGGTCTACTGCGCCATCCTGGTGGGCTGGACCGCGGCGAGCCACTTCGGCCTCGCCGGCGCGCGCGCCAACGGGCTGCTGTGGCGGCCCTATGTCATCGTCGGCGAGAGCATGGCGCCGACGCTGCATGCCGGCGAATACGCGCTCGGCGCCGCCGGCTATTACCGCACGCATGTTCCGGTCGCGGGCGAGGTGGTGGTCGTGGCCCTGGACGACGGCCGCCGCGTGCTGTCGCGCATCGTTGCCGGTCCCGGTACGCGGGTCGCGGTCAGCAACGGCGCGCTTGCCATCGGCGACCGGCCCGCTCCGCGCCAGCCGGTCGACGTCGCGCGCGGCACCTATCGCGAAACCCTGCCCGACGGCGCCAGATATGAAATCCATAGCACGAGATCGTCCGCCTCGCTTCTTCCCGCCGATGTGCCGGCCGGCCACTATCTGGTCCTCGGCGACAATCGCGACATCGCCACGCCGCGCATCGTGCCGCGGGCGGCCCTGATCGACCGCATGGCCGTCCTCATCTTCAGCCGCGAGCGCGCGCGCTTCGGCAGCCGGCTCGGTCCTCCCGCCTGATCCTATCCGGCCTTGGCG
This sequence comes from Candidatus Sulfotelmatobacter sp., assembly GCA_035523835.1. Classification (GTDB taxonomy): domain Bacteria; phylum Pseudomonadota; class Alphaproteobacteria; order Ferrovibrionales; family Ferrovibrionaceae; genus DASQHM01. The sequence continues at coordinate 1,653 of DATKQA010000702.1, read as the reverse complement.
CGCGGGTGGGCGCGGCCATAGACCTCGAGAAGATGCGCCGCATCGACGGCGGTATAGCGCTGCGTCGTCGACAGCGAGGCGTGGCCGAGCAGATCCTGGATGGTGCGGAGGTCGCCGCCCGCCGCCAGGAGATGCGTGGCGAAACTGTGCCGGAGCGCGTGCGGCGTCGCCGTATCGGGCAGGCCGAGCAAAGCGCGCAGCCGCCGCATCTGCCGCTGCACGATGGCCGGATCGAGCCGCTTGCCGCGCACGCCGACGAACAGCGGATCGTCACGGCCGATCGGATGCGGGCAGATGCCGCGATAGGCGCCGATCGCCTCGCGCACCACGGGCAGCACCGGCACCAGGCGCTGCTTGCGGCCTTTGCCGGTGATGACCATGCTGTCGCCCGCGGGCGCGTCGCCGCCGTTGAGCGCCAGGGCTTCGGCGATGCGCAGGCCGCAGCCGTAGAGCAGCAGCAGAATCGCGGTGTCGCGCTGGCCGACCCAGGCCGCCTCGCTCAGTTCGCCGACGCTCTCGACGCTCCGCCGCGCGCCGTCCGCCGTGAGCGGCTTCGGCACCGAGCGCGGCAGTTTGGGCGAGCGCACCGTGCGGACCGCCGCGTTGGCGACCGCGCGGTCGCGGTGCAGCCAGCGGAAGAAGCTGCGCACCGACGACATGGTCCGCGCGGTCGATGTGGCGGCCAGGCCGGTCCTGCGGCAATGGGCCAGGAAGCTGCGGAAATCGCCGGTGCCGAGCCGGCCCAGCGCCGCAAGATCGGCCGGCCCGCCCAAGTGATCGGCGAGGAAGGCGAGGAAGCCTTCGAGGTCGTGGTCATAGGCTTCGATGGTATGCGCCGAGGCGCGTCGTTCCGTCTCCAGCCAGGCGAGCCATGCGGCGACCGCATCGCGCACCGCCGCCTGCGCGGCCGTCGCGCTCAGCCGGTCGGCAGATCGAGCCATGCGCGGATCGAGCGCTCCAGCGCGCGGGCAAGGAACTGCAGCAGCTCGGTGCCCTGGCCGGGATGGAACTTTTCGGCCTGCCGCGAGCCGAGGGCCAATAGTCCGACGGGCGTATGGCTGTTGAAGCGCAGCCGCACCAGCGCTTCCGAGCGCACCAGCTCCGCCGCCGGCCCATAGATCGCCGGCATCGGCGTGCATCCGCCGCGCAGCAGGATCTCGCGGCCCGCCCCGATCAGCTTGTCCAGCGTGCCCTGCGGCAGGACATAGACATTGCTGGTGGTGATGCGCGGCGGCGGCCCGCCGTTCGCTTCCACGCACAGCGTCACCACGTCGACATCGAGCATCTCGGCGAAATCGGCGGTGACGGTGTGGATCATATGTTCGAAGCTGGCGGCCTCGATCAGCGCCAGCACGGCCGCATGCACCTGCGCCTGGGTGGTCATGTTGGTGCGGCTGGCGGCGACCAGTTCGCCGTGCGCGCCGTTCAATCGCGCCACCTCGCGCTGCAATCGCTCGACCATGAAGCGCTGCATGTCGACCACCGTCTCCCCGCTCTGCGCCGACGGCGGGATGAGGATCTCGAGCAATTCCGGATGATCGATCAGGAAATTCGGGTGGCGGCGGAGATAGGCGCTGATCTCGCCGGCGCCGAGCAGCGACGGCGTTTCAAGCGGGGCCTGGTCGGGCGAGGAGGACACCGGCGGTCCTGCGT
>DATKQA010000701.1:0-2318 GCA_035523835.1 Candidatus Sulfotelmatobacter sp. | reverse complement strand
AGGTTCTCCATCTCGTCTGGCCTCAGGTCATGGTGATCATGATGTTCTTGGCATAGGCGGGCCGGGTTGCCAAGCGCTCGTACCAGGACTTGAGATGCGGTGCCGCCGGCCGCTCGAGCGGCAGATTGAACCAGCGATAGGCGGCGCAGCCGGCCGGAATGTCGCCCATGGTGAGCCGGTCGCCGCCGACGAAGGGCCAATCTCGAAGGTGCGCGTCGAGCAGCGCCCAGCCTTCGGCGGCAACCTTCCGCGCTGCCTCGATCGCCGCCAGGTCGCGCTTTTCCGGTGGGGTGCGGATCAAGCCCCAGAACATGGTGGTCATGGGCGCATTCAGGGTGCTGGTCATCCAGTCCATCCAGCGCTCGACGTTGGCGCGGGCCTTCAGGCCGCTCGGACAGAGGGTGCCGAGGCCGTGCTTGGCGGCAAGGTAGCGCACGATGCTGTTGCTCTCCCACAGCACGAAGCCGTCGTCCTCGATGGTCGGCACCCGGCCGTTCGGATTGAGCCGGAGATAGGCCGGCTGGTCGTTGCCGCCGAAGGCGCCGCCGATATCGACCCGCTGATACTCCAGGCCGAGCTCGTCGGCGCACCAGAGTACCTTCTGCACGTTGATGGAATTGGCCCGGCCCCATATCTTCAACATGGCGCTCCTCCGCGAGTGGCGGCCGAGCTTACGCCCCGGCCGGCCATGCGGGGAAGCGCCCTCAACCGAGAGCGCGGGCGCCCTGTCATGTCCTTGCTGATCGAAGAGGTCGCCGCCAGCGGTTACCGCTCGCTGCGCCGCATCCGCTTTCCGGTCGGCCGGCTGAGCGTCTTCCTCGGCGCCAATGGCGTCGGCAAGACAAATCTCTATCGCGCCCTCCAGCTCCTGCAGGCTGCGGCGGCGGGCGGGCTGTCGCAGGAACTGGCCGCCGAGGGCGGCATGGAATCGGCCCTGTGGGCCGGCAAGCGGCGCGAGAAGGATCTCGTGCGTGTCAGCCTTGCCGCCCATTTCCGCGCCGAAACGGACGGCGCGACCGGCGTTCGCCCGCGTGGCGCGGACTATTCCTATGAGGTCGAAATCGGCCTGCGTCACCCGACCGCCGCGGCCTTTCCGCTGGAAGCCCAGGTCAAGGAGGAGAGCCTCTCCTTTCACGGCGGCCGGCGGCCGGTGAAGCTGCTCGAGCGGCGCGGGTCCGCCGCTTCGGTCCGCGACGAGGCCGGTGCCCGCCTCGACCTCGCCGGCGATCTGCTGGCCTCGGAGACGGCGCTCGGCATGCTGAACGACCAGGCGCGCTTTCCGGCCCTGCATCAGGTTCGCCGCACGATGCTGGACTGGCGCTTCTTTCACGACATTCGCACCGACAGCCTGTCGTTGCTGCGCCAGCCCTGCCTTGCCGTCACCAGCCCGACCCTGGCTTCCGACGGCAGCAATCTCGCCGCGGTGTTCGCGACGCTCGCGCACATCCGCCAGGATACGCGCGACCTCGACCGCGCGATCGAAGACGCCTTTCCCGGCGCCCGGCTCGAGGTGCCGGTGCCCGGTCGTCATGCCACCTTCGGCATGGTGTTTCCCGACCACCCCAAGCGCTGCTTCGCGGCGGGAGAGCTTTCCGACGGCACGCTGCGCTACCTGGCACTCGCCGGCGCGCTGCTCGCCTACCGGCTGCCGGCCTTCATTGCCCTGAACGAGCCGGAGACCAGCCTGCATCCGGACCTGTTGGCGCCGCTGGCGCGCATGATCGTGCGGGCGGCGGATCGCAGCCAAGTGTGGCTGGTAACTCATTCGGAAACGTTGGCGGCGGCGCTCGCGACCCATGGCGGCATCGAGCCGCGCATCGTGGTCAAGCAGGATGGCGCGACCTGGATCGAGGGGTTGCGCCTGACCGGCGATTTCACGGCGGAAGATTGACCGGGCTGGGGGATTGCGCCGCCCGCGCGGCGTCGGCCAAGATCTTGCCGTCGATAGCGTTGTCGCGAAACGCCGCCTCATGGCTTTCCAAGCCGAGGCTTCATGGCCAGGCTGCGATGTCCGCCTCTGCCGCCCCGTCTCGCCGTCGGCAAAAGATGCGCCGGACAACGGCACAAATCCAGTATTCCGCCGATGGATCGGCGAAATTCCTGGCTTCCGATCCACCCCCGATCCGGTTCTGGTCGCGCTGCCGGGCATCCATTAGACTGCGCCGCCATGCGGATGCTCTATCATTTCTGGCTGTCGCCCTATTCGCGCAAAGTGCGCGTGGCGCTGCGGGAAAAGCAGCTCGAATTCGAGCTGCAGGAGGAGAAGGTATGGGAGCGGCGCGACGCCTTTCTCGCTCTCAACCCGGCCGGCCAGGTGC
>DATKQA010000700.1:0-3146 GCA_035523835.1 Candidatus Sulfotelmatobacter sp. | reverse complement strand
CGGCAGCAGCAGGGTCGGCCAGGGGCTCGTGCTGCCGGCCTGCCAGAATTCAGGCGGGCGCATGGCTGGAGGGCGCGACCGGCAGGGCGTCGGGTTGCACCGGCGCCTGGCCGCAGCGCCGGTCGGCCTCGTCGGTAATGCGGTTGAGCGCGTCTTCCACCTCGCGCCGCATGCGTTCCAACGCCGCCGGGCTGGCCTCGGCCGGCACCTCGATCGGCGCGCCCCAGGCGACGACGCCGCGGCTGAAGGGCAGCGCGACGACGAAGCGGTCCCAACTGCCGAGGACGACGCGCCGGCTGACGCCGAAGGTGGCGGGCAGGATCGGCAGGCCGGCGATGCGCGCGACGGTGACGATGCCGTCGGCGGCGCGCATGCGCGGCCCGTGCGGCCCATCCGGGGTGATGCCGACATACTCGCCGGCGCGGAGCGCGCGCAACATGGCGCGGAACGCCTGGGCGCCGCCGCGGCGCGATGAGCCGCGCACGGTGGCGAGGCCGAAATGGCCGATGGTGCGGGCGATCAGTTCGCCGTCGCGATGCTGCGAGATCAGCATGTTCATGCGACGCGATGTTTGCCAGGCGCACGGCATCATCAGGATGCGGCCGTGCCAGAAGGCGCCGATGAAGGGCTCGCCGGCGCGCCAGAAGCGTTGCGGATGTTCGGCGCCGACCACCTGCCAGCGGCCGGTGGCCCAGACCAGTCGGATGTAGAACGCCACCAGCCAGCAGAACGCGCCGCGAAGCGCGCTGCCGTGCACCAACCGCTTGCGCAGGCGCTTGATCAGGCGCGTGCCCTCGCCGCCAGGGGCTGGGCGGCCGCCGCCGGCTCTGGATCGGTGAACTGGGTGGCATAGAGCCGCGCGTAGGTGCCGCCGCGCGCCAGCAGTTCGCCGTGGCGGCCGCTGTCGACGATGCGGCCCTGCTCGATCACCTGGATCTCGTCGGCGTCGATCACCGTGGAGAGACGGTGCGCGATGACCACGGTGGTACGGCCCAGCATCAGCCGGCGCAGCGCCGCCTGCACCAGGCGTTCGGATTCCGCATCGAGCGCCGAGGTGGCTTCGTCGAGCAGCAGGATCGGCGCGTTCTTCAGCATGGCGCGGGCGATGGCGATGCGCTGGCGCTGGCCGCCGGACAGCTTGACGCCATTCTCGCCGACGATGGTGTCGTAGCCCTGCGGCAGCGCGGTGATGAATTCGTGCGCCGCGGCGGCCTCGGCGGCAGCGACGATCTCCGCCTCGCTGGCGTCGGCACGGCCATAGAGGATATTGGCCCGCACCGTATCGTCGAACAACCGCGCCTCCTGGCTCACCAGGGCGATGGCGGCGCGCAGCGAGCCGAGCGTCACCTCGCGCACGTCCTGTCCGTCGATGGTGATGGCGCCGCGCGCGGCATCGTAAAAGCGCGGGATCAGGTTGAGGATGGTGCTCTTGCCGGCGCCGGACGGGCCGACCAGCGCGATCTTCCTGCCGGCCGCGGCGGTGAAGCTCACGCCATGCAGCGCCGGTGCATCCTCGGCATAGGAGAAGTCCACCGCCTCGAAGCGCACCGTCCCGCCCTGCACGGCGAGCGGTCTGGCGCCGGGCCTGTCCTTGATCGCCGGCTCGATGTCGAAGAGCGCGAACAGCCGGTCGGCGGCGGCGAGGCCTTCCTGCAGCGACGGGCCGAGCGAGGACAGGCTCTTCATCGGCTGGTAGGCAAGCAGGAGCGCCGAAATGAAGGAGGCGAACTGGCCGAGCGTCATATGGCCGAGGCTCGATTGCCAGCCGCCGTAGATGATGGCGAGCGCCACGGCGATGCCGCCGAGCGCCTCGGTTGCCGGGGTCGAGGCGGAACGCGCGCCGATGGTCTTCATCACGTATTTGAAGCGGCGGTCGATCGAGGCGCGGACACGGCCGACCTCGCGCGCCTCCATGCCGTAGGCCTTGATCAGACGGGCGCTCTCGAAGGCCTCGGTGAGCAGCGAGGTCAGGCGGCCGGATTCCTCCTGCGTCGCCGCCGAGCCTTTGCGCGAGCGCTTGCCGAACTTGCGCACCAGCACGCCGGCCGCCGGGAAGACGAAGACCACGACGAACGACAGCCGCCAGTCCTGGATGAACATGACGATGGCCAGGAAGACCAGGCTCAGGCTGTCCTTGACCATGCCGGTCAGCGCGCTGGAAACGGCCGTGCGCAGCAGGGTGGCGTCGTACAGGAAGCGCGAGACGAGCTGCCCGGTGTGGTTCTTGTGCAGCCAGCCGATGTCGGCGCGCATGAGATGGGCGAAGAGGTCGACCTGGGTGTCCGCCATGATGCGCTGCGCCACGTGGTTCATGGTCATGGACTGGCCGTAGGTCGAGAAGCCCTTGAGCACATAAACGGCGATGATCGCCGCCGGGATGGCCCAGAGCATCTCCGGCTGATGCTTGACGAAGATCAGATCGAGGGCCGGCTGCATCAGCCAGGCCGCGGCGCCGGTGGTGGCGGCGGCGATGCCCATGAAGCAGGCCGAGAGGATGAGGGTGCCGGCATGCGGGCGCACGCGGTCGCGCACCAGCCGGTACATCAGAGCGGTGGCCGAGGCGGAGCGGGAATGTGCGGAACGCTTGTCGGACAAGGCGAATCCGTTTGTGACCATGAAACGGCGGACCATAGCACGGGGCGCCTATAGGCAAAAGCAAGCCGGGCGGGTGGGTTAGCTGGCCGGTATCAAGCCTTTGGGGGGCGCGGCCGGCGCCTGGCCTGCCGCTGCCAGCAGCCGGAATTCGCGGCGGAGGACACCCGCTTGCCGCACGTAGGCGGCGACGTCGTGGTCGCCGCAGCGCTCGCCGGGCGCGAGGCGGAAACCACGGCGGGCAAAGTCCCGGGCCGGGCCGGCGCCGCAGAGGTGCACCACGGCCGCCAGGTCCTGGCGTTGCTCGGCGCTCGGCCTGGCTGCGGGCCGCTCGGCCAGGATGTCGGCGACATGGCGGTCGAGATAGACCGCGGCAAGCTCGATGGCATGGCTTGGCAGCAGGCGACTGTAGAGGCCGGTGAACCAGCAGCCCTCGCCGCCGTCGTCGGCGACGACATGCCGGCGGATGCAATAGCGCCGGGCTTCGGCGAAGGCCGGGTCGGTCATCTGGTACATGCCGACCGCCGTCGAGGCCGGCCGGTAGAGGGCGAAGG
>DATKQA010000699.1:0-3325 GCA_035523835.1 Candidatus Sulfotelmatobacter sp. | reverse complement strand
TGTTCGGCAATTTCAACGCCCACTACAAGTTCGAGCCGCGCCTGTTCGCGATCTGGATGCGGCTGCTGAAACGCGTGCCGGGCAGCGTCATCTGGTTCATCGCCGGCACCCCGACCAGCCAGCGCAACCTGTGCAAGGAGGCGGAGGCCCGCGGCGTCGATCCCGACCGCATCATCTTTTCCGCCAAGCAGCCGCACAGCGTCCACCTGGCGCGCCAGGGTCTGGTCGACCTCGCGCTCGACACGCTCTATCACGGCGGCGGCGTCACCACCGTCGATGCGCTCTGGCGCGGCGTGCCGGTCGTGACCGTCGCCGGCGAGAGCCCGCCGTCGCGCAACGGCGCCACCCTGCTCGCCGCGATCGGCCTGGAAGACCTCATCGCCGACAGCATCGACGCCTACGAAAGCATCGCCTATCGGCTGGCGACCGAGCCGGACCGGCTGGCGGCGCTGAAACGGCGCCTGGAGGACAACCGCGACGTCCATCCGCTGTTCGATACCGAGCGGCTGACCCGCCACCTGGAGAGCGCCTACCGCATGATGTGGCAGCGCTGGCTCGACGGCCTGGCGCCCGAGGCGATCGAGGTGCCGGCCCTGCCGCCGCGGCACGGCACGCAGCAGCCGCTGCCGCCGGTGCGCGCCGCGGCCGGTTGAGGCATGTCGCGCGCCGGCGGCGCGTTCAGCTTTCTTAACCAAGGCGCAAGAAATCTCCGCGATAGTGAGGCATTGCCGCGATCTGGAGCCGCGGACGAAGTCGGGGCGACGCGGACGATAGGCGCATGACTCACCCATCCATCGGCATGCTGGCACCCGGCGATCCCGCCCCCTTCTGCTACGGCCTCACCGGCACCGGCACTTTCTATTCCTTTCAGGCCCAGGCCGGCCGGCCGGCGGTGGTGATCCTGGCGCGACGGCTCGATTCCGCCGCGGCGAGCCGTCTCGCCGCCGCCTTTGCCCGCCATCTCGACGCCTTCGCCGAATGCGACACGGACGTGCTGCTGCTGGTGAACCAGGAACCGGTGTCGGTCTGCCAGCACTGGCTGGCCAATCCCGGGCGGATCACCGTCGTCGCCGGCAATGCCGATTTCTTCCGCCAAAGCGCCTTCGACCAGGACGATCCGCTGGTGCTCGCGCTCGATCGCAATCTCCGCATCCTCGCCCGGCTGGAGGGGATGGACGAGGACACCATCGTCACCGCCGCGCTCAGCGCCGTCGCCACGCTGCCGATCGAGAGACCGCGCGACATCCTGCTGCCGGCGCCGGTACTGCTGGTCCCGAACCTGCTCGACCACCGGTTCTGCGCGACGCTGATCGAGCGGCACCAGACCGCCAATTTCGACAGCGGTTTCGCGACCGCGGACGCCAGCGGCGCGGCGCGCTACAAGGTCGATCACCAGAAGAAGAAGCGGCGCGACCACCTGATCGAGACCGACGATCCCGTGCACGCCCGCATCCTCGATGCCATGACGCGGCGCTGCCTGCCGGAGCTCAGAAAGGCCTTCCAGGCCGACGTCGCCCACTTCGACCGTTTCCTGATCGCCCGTTACGACAGCGACGGCGGCCATTTCCGCCGCCACCGCGACAACGGCCACGCCAGCCTCGCCTTCCGCCAGTTCGCCATCTCGATCAACCTGAATGCGGAGGACTACGACGGCGGCGACCTGCTCTTCCCCGAATACAATTCCCACCGTTACCGGCCGGCCACCGGCGCCGGCCTGGTGTTCTCCGCCTCGCTCCTGCACGAAGCGACACCGGTGACGCGCGGAACCCGCTTCGTGCTGCTGACCTTCATGCACAACGCCGAGGCGGAGGCGCGCCGGCTGGCCTTCCGGACGAAAAACGCCGGGTGCATGCCCGTCGTCGCACCGGCCTGACCAGGCCATGATCCTCCGCAAGTCGCGCTTCGTGCATCTCCTGCCGCTCGGCATGAACCGCGTGCTGCTGGTGCACGCCATCAGCCATTTGCGCTTGGCGATCGACCAGGAGGTGAGCGACGCCATCGACTATTTCACCGTGCCGCGCACCATGCCGGACGACTACGACGGCCTCGCCAGACTGATCCCCTACGAGCAGAAGACCATCCTGGGCCTGATCGGGACGCTCATGGAGCGCGGCATCCTGACCGAAATGGATGCGGCCGGCGAGATGGACGATGTGGCCGCCAAGCTCGGCGCCACGCACGGCCGCGACCCCGGCGAGCTGCTGGAACAATTTCGCCGCGAACAGAAAGAGGGCGCGCACAGCTACTGGTCGGCCGACAGCGTCCGCACCGTCAGCGGGCTCGGCAGCACGAGGAAGCGTGTCGACGTGCTGCTGCTCGGCGACTGCGACGTGCATATGGAAGCCGATTTTCTGCGGCGCGACGCCGCCCGGCGCGGCATCGACCTGCGCGTCGCCGCGACCTCGCCCGACGATTTCCGCCTCGCCGGCGAGCACCGGCACGACGCCATCATCCTCGGCGCCGTACAGGCGCGCCACGCCATCGCCACGGCACCGTCAGGCCAGAAGCCGCCGCACGACGACTTCATCGCCCATGTCGGCCATGTCCTGCGCCGGCTTCGCCGTCAATCGGCCGCGCCGATCCTGATCGACAACCTGCCGGAGCCGACGGTGCAACCGCTCGGCCTGGCCGAGCGCGGCGCGGGCGGCCATCGCAATCGCTTTCGCGCCGCCAACCTGGCGCTTGCGGACCTCGCGGAAGAATTCTCCGATGTCCACGTGGTCGATATCGCGGCGGCTCTTGCCGCGGCCGGTTCGGCCCGATTGCTCGACGACGGCCAAACCGCCTTTACCCATTTCGGCTCGCCGGGCTGGATGCTGCAGCGGCCGCAAAGCGAGAAGGCCGCCGTGCATGGCATCTTTCCCGACACGGCGCCGCTCGCCGCGCTGGTCGGCGGCGATCCCTATGGCCGCGAGGCCGTGGCGGCGCGCGCCCATGTCGATGCGCTGGCGGTCGTGCTCGGTCTCGACCGCAAGAAGTGCGTCATCCTCGATCTCGACGGCGTGCTCTGGCCCGGCGTGCTGGCCGAGACCGGCGCTCCCTTCGCCTGGCATCCCGAGATCAGCGGCACTTCGTCCTATGTCGGGCTGTTCTTCGGCCTGCACGAAGCGCTGCTCTCCCTCAAGCGGCGCGGCATCGTGCTGGCCTGCGTCAGCAAGAACGACGAAGCGACGGTGCGCGAGCTCTGGCGCTACCCGGCGCACTATCCGCGCCAGCGCCTGCTGACACCAGACGATTTCGTCACCTGGCGCATCAATTGGCAGGACAAGTCGGAGAATATCCGCTCGATCGCCGACGAGCTCGGCTTCGCGCTGGAGACCTTCCT
>DATKQA010000698.1:0-4721 GCA_035523835.1 Candidatus Sulfotelmatobacter sp. | reverse complement strand
TCGTTCAAACAGGAAGACGGCGTGATCTACAACGCCCGCGACATGGCGGTGGTGCGCGCTTCCATCGGCAGGTTTCCCGCGGTGCTGGTGACCGCGACCCCCTCGCTCGAGACCCTGGCGAATGTCGAACAGGGGCGCTACGCCCACCTGCACCTGCCCGATCGCCATGGGCGCGCGACGCTTCCTGCCGTCGAGGTCATCGACATGCGCAAGGCGCCGCCGCTCCGCGGCAAGTGGCTGTCGCCGCCGCTGCAGCAGGCGGTCGGCGAGGCTCTCGCGGCGGGTGAGCAGGTGCTCCTGTTCCTCAATCGGCGCGGCTATGCGCCGCTGACGCTCTGCGGCGCCTGCGGCCATCGCCTGGAATGCCCGAACTGCACCGCATGGCTGGTCGAGCACCGGCTGACCGGACGGCTGCAATGCCACCATTGCGGGCATACCACCGTGCTGCCGCGGCTCTGCCCTTCCTGCGGTGCCGAGGATCGCCTGCGCGCCTGCGGTCCCGGCGTCGAACGGCTGGCCGAGGAGGTGGCGGCCGACTTTCCCGCCGCGCGCACCGCCGTCATGGCCTCCGACACCCTGGCCGGGCCGCGCGCCGTCGCCGACCTCGTGCGGGCCGTCGGCGAGCATGCGGTCGACCTCTTGATCGGCACCCAGATCGTCGCCAAGGGACATCACTTTCCCCTGCTGACGCTGGTCGGCGTGATCGATGCCGACCTCGGCCTGACCGGCGGCGATTTGCGTGCCGCGGAGCGGACGCACCAGCTTCTCACCCAGGTCGCTGGGCGCGCCGGCCGGGCGGAACGGCCGGGACGCGTGCTGCTGCAGACCTTTCTGCCGGACAATCCGGTGATGCGCGCCCTGGTGTCGGGTGATCGCGAGAGCTTCATCGCCGCCGAGATGCGGGCCCGGCACGATGCCGGGATGCCGCCGTTCGGCCGCCTCGCGGCGCTGATCGTTTCCGGGCCGAATGCCGGTTCGGTGCAGCGCTTCGCCGCCGAGCTGGGCCGGCATGCGCCGCGCGGCGAGGGCATCAGTGTCCTCGGGCCGGCGCCGGCGCCGCTCGCGCTGCTGCGCGGCCGGCATCGCCAGCGGCTGCTGCTGAAGACCGGCCGCGCGGTGCCCATCCAGCAGGTGCTGCGAAGCTGGCTCGCGCCGCGGCGCCTGCCCAATGACGTGCGGCTGCAGATCGATGTCGATCCCTACAGCTTCCTGTGACCGGAGCTCGACAGGCGCCGCCGCCGTGCTATGGCCAGTAGAACGATCGCGCGATGGCGCCGGCATGGCCGACGTCGATCGGTCGTGTCTGGCTCCGGCCGGCATAGGCGACGACCAGCTTGTAGCGGCCGGGCGGCACGTCGGCGTAGAACAGCGGGCCGTCCGACTTGGCGGCGAGCACAGGCTGGCCCCGGGCATTGTCCAGGTTCACCGTGACATCGGCGAGATAGGCGCCGGTGCCCTGCTGGGCGAAGAGCAGACGCAGGTTGTAGCGCGGCGCGACCTGCTGCATCTCGCTGCGGCCTTCGTCGCCGACGCCGCCGGTGACGAACGTGATGTCGCCCTGGCGCTGCGCCTGCGGCGGGTTCACCGGATCGCTCGCCAAGGGCGTTACCGTGGCCGGCGTCACCATCGATTGCGCCGCCGCCGTGCCGGCAAAGCACAGGGCGGCCAGGCAGATCGGTATTGCGGATCGCATGGCAGTTCCCTCCGTTGGAGGCACCCGCCTTAAACGGGCACCGCCGCCGCAGGTTCCGGCCGGCACGATCCCCGCCGGGCACCTCACATGGGCGGCTGCGAACCGTCCTTGCCGACCGCGATGCGCGCGGCGGTCAAGCTGCCGTCGGCGCCCTTGGTGGCGCTCACCAGGACAAAGGCGCCGGGCTTGACCAGACTGCGCTCACCGGGGCCGAGGGTGACGACCGGGGCCGCCTTCGGCACGACGATGCTCTGCGTGCCGCCCTTGTAGCTGACCTTGAGCGTGCGTGAGCCGCCCTTGATGACGGTCGCGTCGATCGTGGCGTTCGTCATATTGCTTCCCGGCTCCAGGTCCCAGGGATAGTGACCCTCGCCGAGCCCGCGCATGGCCTCCGGAAGCACCAGCACCTCGATGGCTATCAGCCTGCCGTCCCGGTCCGGCTTGGCGGCGATGCCGACGAAAGCGCCCTTCTTGATGGTGGAAGCCGGCACCGGCGAAACCAGGCCAGCGGCCCAATTGTCGGCCAGCTTGATCATGACGGCAGTGCCCTCGCGCGACTTGACGGTGAGCATGTTGCCGTCGAGGCCGGCCACCTCGCCGCGCACGCGGGTCGGCGGCGCGCCTTGCGCCAGGGCCGCGGAAGAAATCAGGGTTGCCAGGGCGAGGCCGGCGGTCAGGGCGGACAGCTTCATCTCTTGATCTCCCGGATAGGTGGTCGTCGTTGGCCTCGCGCGCCTGCGGCCGGCAAGGCGGGACGTTAACAGGGCGGCGCGCGGCCTCTTCCAACACGAACCCGTGAGCCGGCCGCGCGGGCGCCGTTCCGCTCCGCCGGGCGGCCTTGCGTGGCTTCCTGTTGCACCGCCCTGGGGCCTGTGCTAGGTAACCCCCTGCCGTTCGGCAGGGGGTCTTGGCAGCGAGATCTTTGCGCTGAATTTTGTTATTAAAATTCAAAGCCTTAGGGCTAAATTCCAGACCTGTCGGGGACGTCGATTTTGGCAGCCGAGACATCGATCGTATCGGGCATAGCCGGGCGCTACGCGACCGCGCTTTTTGAGCTCGCCGTCGAGGCGAAGGCGCTCGACGCCGTGGCCGCCGACCTGGACCGGCTGCAGGCGATGATCGCCGAGAGCGCCGACCTGCGCCGGCTGGTGAAGAGCCCGATCTTCGGCCGCGACGAGCAGCGCCGCGCCATCGACGCCGTGGTCGAGCGGGCCGGGCTCAGCGCCGTGGTGCGCCGCTTCGTCGGCGTGGTCGCCCGCAACCGCCGGCTCTTCGCGCTGGAAGACATGATCCGCGATTTCCGCGCCCTGCTCGCGCGCCACCGCGGCGAGACTATGGCCCGGGTGGTTTCGGCCAGCCCGTTGCAGCCGAACCAGTTGGCGGCGCTCAAGGCGGCGCTGCGCGAGGGCGTGGGCCGCGAAGTCAACATGGAGGTCGCCGTCGATCCCGAATTGCTCGGCGGCCTGGTCCTCAAGGTCGGCTCGCGCATGATCGACAGTTCGGTGCGCACCAAACTGCAGAATCTCAAGGTTGCGATGAAAGGGGTTGCGTGATGGATATCCGCGCCGCAGAAATCTCCGAAATTCTCAAGCAGCAGATCGCCAATTTCGGCACCGAGGCGGAGGTTTCCGAGGTCGGCCAGGTGCTGGCGGTCGGCGATGGCATCGCGCGCGTCTATGGTCTCGACCAGGTGCAGGCCGGCGAGATGGTGGAGTTCCCGGGCGGCGTGAAAGGCATGGCGCTGAACCTGGAGAACGACAATGTCGGCGTCGTCATCTTCGGCGACGACCGCGGCATCAAGGAAGGCGATACGGTCAAGCGCACCGGCGCCATCGTCGACGCGCCGGTCGGCAAGGGCCTGCTCGGCCGCGTGGTCGATGCGCTCGGCAATCCGATCGACGGCAAGGGGCCGCTGCAGAACGTGAAGCGCACCCGCGTCGAGGTGAAGGCGCCGGGCATCATTCCGCGCAAGTCGGTGCATGAGCCGGTGCAGACCGGCCTCAAGGCGCTGGACGCGCTGGTGCCGGTCGGCCGCGGCCAGCGCGAGCTGATCATCGGCGACCGCCAGACCGGCAAGACCGCCGTCGCGATCGACGCCATCATCAACCAGAAGAAGATCAACGCCGGCGGCGACGAGAAGAAGAAGCTCTATTGCATCTACGTCGCCGTGGGCCAGAAGCGCTCGACCGTGGCGCAGGTGGTGAAGACGCTCGAGGACTACGGCGCCTTCGAATATACGATCGTCGTCGCCGCCACCGCTTCCGAGCCGGCGCCGCTGCAATTCCTGGCGCCCTATACCGCCTGCGCCATGGGGGAATATTTCCGCGACAACGGCATGCACGCGGTCATCATCTACGACGATTTGTCGAAGCAGGCCGTGGCCTACCGGCAGATGTCGCTCCTGCTGCGCCGTCCGCCGGGACGCGAGGCCTATCCCGGCGACGTCTTCTACCTGCATTCGCGGCTCCTGGAGCGCGCGGCGAAGATGAACGACGCCAACGGTGCCGGTTCGCTGACCGCCCTGCCGATCATCGAGACCCAGGCCGGCGACGTCTCGGCCTATATCCCGACCAACGTCATCTCCATCACCGACGGCCAGATCTTCCTGGAAACCGATCTCTTCTATCGCGGCATCCGCCCGGCCATCAACGTCGGCCTGTCGGTGAGCCGCGTCGGTTCGGCGGCACAGATCAAGGCGATGAAGCAGGTCGCCGGCTCGATCAAGCTGGAGCTGGCGCAGTATCGCGAGATGGCCGCCTTCGCCCAGTTCGGCTCCGACCTGGACGCGGCGACGCAGCGCCTGCTCAACCGCGGCGCGCGCCTGACCGAGCTCCTGAAGCAGGGCCAGTACCGGCCCCTGCCGGTCGAGGAGCAGGTCGTCGTGATCTTCGCCGGCACCAACGGCTTCCTCGACCGCATCGCCGTCGACGACATCGGGCGGTTCGAAACATCGATGCTCGGCGAGTTGCGGGCGCGGGCGCCCCAGCTTCTCGAAGCGATCCGCAACGAGCGCGAAATCTCCGAGGCG
>DATKQA010000697.1:0-3155 GCA_035523835.1 Candidatus Sulfotelmatobacter sp. | reverse complement strand
GCCGCTGATCCTCGCTTCTCCGTCACGCGCCGACGGCAGTCTCTCCGCTGGCGCCGGGCCGGTCAATCGGCCCGCCGCGGCGCCGGTCGGCATCCCATTGGCTGCCAAGTAACGCCAAGTGACGCCTGATTGCCGACCCATTGCATCCCATTGCGGCCGGGTGCCGCCCATTCTTTTTGTGAAAATCGCAATGTGACCGTTTGATTTCATGGGTGTCGATTGTTTCGGCGGGTTCAGGGGCGGCCAAATCGACGGACTTGCGGCGCCACCATGGCAGCGATTTTATCTATGCGATCCCAATCTATAATCCATGCCGGCGCGTTCCATCGGCAGCGCGCCGGCGAGCAGCACCGATCCTGCCCAAGCCATCTGTCGAAATCGGTAACATTGCATAAATCACAATGCCTGTCCAGCGACATGAGCGGTCGATGGACCGGGCACGGCCGCCGGGCGCCCGGTTTGCCGTCGGGAAACGCCGCCTCACGCCGGCGTGTAGATGACGAGCTTCAGCCCGGGATCGTCGTTGGCCTGGAAGCTCGCATATTCGAAGCTGAGCAGGCCGCGCTTCGGATGGCGGAGCTGCTTGCGGCCGGCGGTCGCGCCGCGCACATCGTGCGCACCCCACCAGGCGGCGAATTCGGGACAGCCCGCGCGCAGCCGCGCCAGCAGTTCGAGGAAGGCCGGATCGCCGGCCCAGAGGTCGTGGCTGGCGCGGAACTGCGCCAGCATGCGCCGGGCCTCGTCGGCCCAGGTCGCGCCGAACAGGCGGCGCGTCTTCGGGTTGGTCAGCATGGTGAGGAGGATGTTGCGGTCCGTCTCGGCCAGGCGGCCGAAGGCGAAGATCTCGTCCGCCGCGGCATTCCAGGCCAGGATGTCCCAGCGGCGGCCGGTGACATAGGCGGGCTGGTCGAGGCTGTCGATCAGGCGCCGGATCGTCTCGGGCACGCGCTCCGGGGCGAAGGCGCGGCGGCCGCCGTTCTGGGTCAGCGCCTTGAGATGCGCGTGCTCGGCCTTGCCGAGGCGGAGCGCGCGCGCCAGGGCGTCGATCGTGGCAGCGGACGGATTGACCGCGCGGCCCTGCTCCAGGCGGATGTACCAGTCGACCCCGATGCCCGCCCGCTCGGCCACCTCCTCGCGCCTCAGGCCCGCCGTCCGCCGCCGCCGGCCATCGGCGAGGCCGAGTGCCTTGGGATTGAGCCTTTCGCGCCGCGAGCGCAGGAAATCGCCGAGTTCGCGCCGATACGGATCAGCCATGGCCGCCGCTCTCCGGGAGGGACCGGTTATCCTAGGATAATACCAGGTCTGTTTCGGCGCCGCAAAGCCGGCCAGAATGGCTCGTCCAGCAGAAAGGGATGACCATGAAAGCCGCCGTTCTCAAGGCCTTCGGCGCACCGCTCGCGCTCGAGACGCTGCCCGACCCGGTGCTCGGCACCGGCGAGGTCGTCGTCGAGGTGGTGGCGACCCGCGTGCTCTCCTACGCCAACGAGGTGTTCAGCGGCGAGCGCCGCTACCTCCTGGAACTGCCTAGCGTGCCCGGCCCCGGCGCCATCGGCCGCGTGCGCGCCCTCGGGCCGGACGCGACCCGCCTCGCCGTCGGCGACTGGGTCTATTGCGACCCGACCGTGCGCGCGCGCGACGATGCGCTCGCCCCCGATATCGCGCTGCAGGGCTGGAGCGCCGGCAGCGAAGGCGGGCTCCGCCTGCAGCGGCATTTCCGCCACGGCGCCTTCGCCGAGCTGATGCGGGTGCCGACCGAGAACGCCAAGCCGCTTGGCCCGATCGAGGCCGCGGAGGCGGTGCGCTGGTGCGCGCTCGGCACGCTGCTGGTGTCCTACGGTGGCTTCCTCGCCGCCGGGCTGGAGCCGGGCGAGACGGTCCTGGTGAGCGGTGCCACCGGCAATTTCGGCAGCGGCGCCGTCGCGGTCGCGCTCGCCATGGGCGCCGGCTGCGTCGTCGCGCCGGGCCGCAACGAGGCCGCGCTCGCCGACCTCGCGCGCCGCTTCGGCCCCCGCCTGCGGACCGTCCGGCTCGGCGGCGTGGAAGCCGAGGATGGCGAGCGCATGCGCCGCGCGGCGCCGGGGCCGATCGACTGCGTGCTCGACATCCTGCCGCCCTCGGCCGGCACCGCGCCGGTGCGCGCCGCCGCCATGACCGTGCGGCCGCGCGGGCGGATCGTGCTGATGGGCGGCGTCGGCTCGCTCGGCGAGGATCTGGGGCTGCCCTACCGCTGGATCATGCGCAACGACATCACCGTCCGCGGCGCCTTCATGTATCCGCCCGATGCGGCCGTCGGCCTGATCCGCCTGGTGCGCGCCGGCCTCCTGGACCTCGGTCATTTCACCGTCGTGCCGTTCAGCCTGGAGCAGGCGAACGAGGCGGTCGCCCATGCCGCCGCCAACGGCGGCCCGTTCAAGATGACGGTGATCCGGCCCTGACCTGGAAAGCCCTTGATCCGCGCCGGGGCGCCGTGCGACGACTGGCCGCCACGGAGCGCGGATCAAGGTGCGGGGAACCATGCGCGAGCTTGCCGGCAAGACGGCCTTCGTGACCGGCGTCAGCGTGCTGTGCCCGGGCTTCGTGCGCACCCGCATCGGCGAGAGCGGACGCAACCGGCCGGCGCGCTACGGCCCGGCGGCGAAGCCGAAGCGGGCAGGCGGGCACGTCCTGACGCGACGCGCCACACGATGCACGAGGCGGCGATGAGCCGGAGCGCACGACAGGCGCATTGGGAGAAGATATACAGCGGCAAGTCCGAGACCGAGGTGAGCTGGTTCCAGGCCAGCCCGGAACCCTCGCTCACGCTCTTGGCGCGGGTCGGGGCGACGCCCGCTGCGGCCATCATCGACATCGGCGGCGGCGCCGCGCGCCTGGTCGACAGCCTGCTGGCACAAGGCTACGCGGACGTTACCGTGCTCGACCTGTCGGCGGCGGCGCTGGCGGCCGCCAAGACACGGCTCGGCGCCACGGCGGCACGGGCGAACTGGATCGTCGCCGATGCGACGGCCTGGCGGCCGGAGCGTGCCTACGACCTCTGGCACGATCGCGCCGCCTTCCACTTTCTCACCGAGGCGGCGGACCAGGCCGCCTATGCCGGCGTGCTGCGGCGCGCGCTCCGTCCCGGCGGCCATGCCGTGATCGCCACCTTCGCGCCGGAC